>DCSU01000087.1 GCA_002325785.1 Bacteroidales bacterium UBA1458
AGTGTCACCCTGAAGCTGTCGCCGGAGATCACTGCTGATCCGGACACGGTAGTAATGTCATCCGCCTTAGTGTCAATGGCATCAACAGTGAAGTCAATTGTCACTGAGGGGGCTGAAGATGCAATGCGACTGAACTCAGCCAGTACCTCNNTGAGAGTGAGAATGAGAGTGAGAGTGAGAGTGAAGTCAGGACGTGTCAGTATTAAGCCTTTGTTTTTCATTTCAGATTGTTTCTTCATCAATCCTCTTCAAAATCTGTTCCAGAGTTTGCGGGTCCTGTACAATCACGTCGCGGGCCTTGCTACCTTCGAAGGGTCCGACAATTCCTGCCGCCTCCAGCTGGTCGATGATCCGGCCGGCGCGGTTGTACCCGAGCTGCATGCGCCGCTGTATCAGTGAAGTTGAACCCTGCTGATGCTGAACAACCAGTCGTGCTGCCTCCTCAAAGAGGGGATCACGCTTTTTGAGGTCAACCTCCTTGCTGCCGTTATCAGCATCATCATCGCCCACATATTCAGGCAGATGCATTGCATCCGGGTAACCCTGCTGTGATCCGATGAAATCTGTCAGCTCCTCTATCTCGGGTGTGTCGATGAAGGCGCACTGAACCCTGACAGGTTCTCCGCCCTGTGAGATAAGTGCATCACCTCTTCCCACCAGCCTGTCGGCACCGGTGCTGTCGAGAATGGTTCTTGAATCCACCCCGGAGAAGACCCTGAAGGCTATTCGCGATGGGAAGTTGGCTTTGATGAAACCTGTGATGATGCTTACTGACGGCCTTTGGGTTGAGATAATAAGATGTATCCCTACTGCCCTTGAGAGCTGTGCAAGCCTGCCAATCGGCGCTTCAATGTCGCGCCCCGAGGTCATGATCAGGTCAGCAAACTCATCGATGATAAGCACAATGTAGGGCATGAAATCATGTCCTTTTTCAGGGTTGAGCCTGCGGGCGATAAATTTTTCGTTATACTCCCTGATGTTTCTCGTCTGAGACATTTTAAGCATTTCCAAGCGGTGATCCATAAGGATGCAAAGCGAATTAAGGGTATTGATGACCTTCTTGGTGTCAGTGACAATTGCATCTTCCTCGTCGGGCAGCTTGGCAAGGAAGTGGCGCTCGATCTTGGCGTAGAGAGGGAGCTCAACGCGTTTGGGATCGATGAGCACCAGCTTGAGTTCAGCCGGGTGCTTCTTGTACAGCAGCGAGGTGATGATGGCGTTCAGTCCTACCGACTTGCCCTGCCCGGTTGCACCTGCCACAAGCAGGTGAGGCATCCTGGTAAGGTCAATGATGAAGGGTTCATTGGTGATAGTCCGTCCGAGCGCCAGTGGCAGCTCAAACTTCGAATCGGTAAATTCCTTTGACGCAATCATTCCTCTCATCGATACCGTCTCGGACTTTTTGTTTGGCACCTCTATCCCCACCGTGCCTCTGCCGGGAATGGGTGCAATGATCCTGATACCCAGTGCCGAAAGGCTGAGGGCAATGTCGTTGTCAAGAGATTTGATACGGTGTATCTTTACGCCCCGGTCTGGTACCACCTCGTAAAGGGTAACCGTTGGCCCGACGGTTGCGGAGATATTCTTGATCGTTATTTTATGATCAGCTAAAGTTTTGAGGATGATATCCTTGTTGACATTCACCTCATCATTGGTTGTGGTCCCTGAACTTCTATAGTCGCGTAGCAACGATACCGGGGGGAATTTATATCGTGACAGGGTAAGCCTCGGGTCAAACGGAGGCATGTCTGACACCAGTTCATCCATCGGAGCTTCCTCTTTAAACGGCTTGTTACCCCGGCCAATCACGTTTACAATAGGTTTATCCTGAGGGATTACCGGAGGCTGGTAAAATTCATCGATCTCCTCTGTCTCCTCCTCGTCTGCCCTGAGAGGCTCATCCTCAATCGTCGGGTAATTCTCTTCGGGTGCTATCTTCACATCTTCAGTGACAATATCTTTCTTGCGCAATTCACCCGTCAGGGCTGACATTCCGGCCCTGGTTACGGTGGCGATGGGCTTCCTGATAGTCTGAGGGTTCACATGCAGTGCAAAGATGAGGTATGCTATTGTGATCACAAGGAGCACGGCCCCTGTTCCCACCTTGCCCATAATCTCATTAAGCCGGTGGGCGATCATATAACCAAATTCACCTCCCGGCCCGGCCCCGAGGAATGTCGACTGTCCGGAGAAGTATCCCAGGATGGCTGATACAATGACGGTGGCAAGGAGAAAACGAAGTACATTCTTCCACAGCCTGAAGTACTTTACCTTGAGAAGGGCAAGGCCGAAGGCGCCGAGGATGAGCGGGATGAAGAATGAACCCAGCCCGAAGCCGTTGAATATGAAATAATGGCTGATCTTAAAACCGAAATTTCCCCCCCAGTTCTTATACGCGAAGACACTATCCTCAGGCTGTGGACTGAGTGAATCCTGGTCAGCGTTACCGGTGAGTACGTAGGAGATGAACACCACAAGCATGTACAATGCAAAGACAAGCAGAATAAGCCCTGCAATGAACCTCGCATTCTCCCCTGATGAACTGTCGGCTGAACCCTTTTTGACTGTTGATGAACCGTTACTTTTTTTCTGTTTGCCCATCGTGAAATAAAATTATTTTTCCCCTCCCTGCAAAGCGGTCTTTAAAATGATTAGCAAATGTAAGAAAAATGGTTGACCCGCAGGAGCATATTTTCAAAAGGAAATCATTTTGAGGATGAGCGCATCGAGGAACTTCGCTGACACCTCCTTGTAGTTCTTTTTCTTTTCGAACTCCTTGTCAGGTATCTGTTTTACAAGTACTTCGTCAGCTGTAAACTGCATCTCCGCCTTGCCAATAATGTAGAAAAAATCCATCAGTACTCCGTCTATTTCCCTGTAAGGGGTCATCCTGTTTGGCTTCTCAACCCTGATCTCGTCGGTATACCAGATGTAACGGGTGGTTTCTGATTCCGGAATCTCAACCCGGGCCTGGCGGCAGTTGAAACCACAGATAACCGACTTTCGGCCGGTGTCATGCACAGTCATGCCCTTCATCGCAGAAAAACCCGGTTGAAGGTCCTTTGAGTTCCCCTGGAAATAGTATTTGAAAGAGAGGAGATTAAGATATGTGTCAAAGATATTCTCCTTTGGGTTTATAACCGTGGTGATGCCGGAGTTGCCAATTGGTGTCCTGAGGCTTGTGTTGAAGAGATCATTCCTGAATGCAATGACCAGCTCCTTTGGCAGCAGGTCGGATGAAAGTGAGGAGGGGTTGCTTATATATTTAATATTGTAGTAGATCTCTCCTTCCCTCATGTTTCTGTAAGCGCTGTCACCCTTGCAGGAAGCAAGCAGGAAAATCAGCATCATGACAGTAAATAAGGGGAGAGAGCGGTTCTTCACGTAAGACTATTTGGCTGTAAAAGTAATAAAATATGCAAAATATATTGATCATGGCTGGCCGTGACATATATATAACTCTTTTCTATGCCCTTATAATATTTACCATGAAATAATTTCATATAAAATTTTAGCTTTGTCACATGACTTTAACTGAGAGGTATGAGTAAAAAACTGGCGGTAGTCGCTCTCGGGGGCAATGCGCTCCTAAGGGGCGATCAGATAGGCACCATTGAGGAGCAGGAGCAGAACACCACCGACACTCTTGAGAATCTTGTCTTCCTGATCAGGGAGGGATATGATGTTGTCGTCACCCACGGCAACGGGCCGCAGGTTGGAAACATTCTCATGAGGAATGATGCCGGTGAACAGATGTACGGCATTGCACAGATGCCCATTGACATCTGTGTGGCTGATTCGCAGGGAGGCATAGGATATATGATTGAGCGGATGTTCAAGAATGTGCTCAACAAGCACGGAATTGAAAAGAATGTTGTCTGTCTCATCACCACCGTGCTGGTTGACAAGGATGACCCGGCTTTCACTGACCCCCAGAAGAGGGTGGGTAAGATATACACGAAGGCGCAGGCTGATGAGCTTGCCCTGGCGAAGGGCTGGGTCTTCAAAGAGGAGGTAAAGACTGAGGGAGGATACCGAAGGGTAGTGCCATCGCCCCGGCCTGCCGGTATCATGAACCATGGCCTCATCCGTGAGCTGGCACTTCGCGGCAATATTGTCATTGCTGCCGGCGGCGGCGGCGTCCCGGTATATATCGATGAGAAGAACGATGTCAGACCGGCCGAGGCCGTCATCGACAAGGACCTGGCCTCATCACTGCTGGCCTCAACCATTGGCGCAGATGAGTTTTATATACTCACCGATGTCCCGTACGTTTATATAAACTTCAAAAAGCCCGACCAGGAGATCAAGGAGTTTCTTGATTATAAGGATACCATGAAGTATCTTAATGAGGGGCAGTTCACCAAAGGGAGCATGGCACCCAAGATAGAGGCATGTCTCAACTTCATCAAATCAGGTGGCAGCAAAAGCGTGATCACCGAGGCCTTCAAGCTGGAAGACAGGAGGTATGGGACGAAGATAACTATGGAGTACGATTAAGGCAGTAGGCAATAGGCAGTAGGCAGTAGTAGAATTTTCGATTTCAGATTTTC
>DCSU01000050.1 GCA_002325785.1 Bacteroidales bacterium UBA1458
AAGTTTTTCACGGTAGTCTGATGATCCCGTTGAGGTGAGTACCCTTACACACTCCTCGCCCGAGCTGACTTTATCATAGAGATCCCTGAAGACAGGCAGTGTAGCCTCCCGGAACTTCGGCTTCCAGTCGAGCGCACCGCGTTGTGCCGTGGCACTGCAGTTGGCGTACATCCAGTCCATCCCCTTTTCGTCAACAAGTCTTATGAGGCTCTGTGTGAGCTCCTCGACAGTCTCATTAAAGGCCTCGGAAGGCGAGTGTCCATTATCGCGAAGCACCTGGTACTGTGCTTCCATGATCCCCTCGAGGGCGCCCATGAGCACCCCGCGTTCACCGGTGAGGTCGCTGAACACCTCCTTCTCAAAGGTTGTGGGGAAGAGGTAGCCCGAGCCGATGGCGATGCCAAGGGCAATAGCTCTCTCTTCGGCCCTGCCTGTAAAATCCTGGAAGACTGAGAAGCTTGAGTTGATTCCGGCACCGGCGAGGAAGTTGCGCCTGACGCTGGTTCCGGAGCCCTTAGGGGCACAGAGGATGACATCAATATCCTTGGGAGGCACCACCCCGGTATGATCTTTATAGGTGATGGAGAAACCGTGCGAGAAATAAAGCGCCTTACCTGCTGTAAGATGAGGCTTGATGCGCTGCCACAGGAGCCTCTGGGCAGCATCGGAGACGAGGTACTGAATGACGGTGCCTCGTGCCGCAGCCTCCTCAATGGGGAACAGGGTAGTTCCGGGAACAAAACCGTCGGCCACGGCCCTGTCCCAGTCAACTTTGAATTCGGGTGCCTGCCCTATTATCACATTGATGCCGTTGTCTCTCATGTTCATTGCCTGTGCCGGCCCCTGGACGCCGTAACCAATGACGGCGACAACCTCGTCTTTTAATACTTCACGTGCCCTGGAAAGAGGAAACTCCTCCCTCGTGACAACTGTCTCAGTTACTCCTCCAAAATCGATTTGTGCCATAATTGTCTATTATTAGATTATTGTTATTCAGTTAATTATATACCTCGGACGGTTCATGCCTGGTTCTTTCAGCAGCATCCATCTCCTTCAGGTAGGCATTCAGTTCCTTGACCTGCCGGGTAATGGCTATTCTGCCTGACCTGACAAACTGGAGCACACCACATGGTTCAAGGAAGGCAAGGAGCGCGGTAATCTCCTCCCTGCTGCCGCTCTTCTCAACAACTATATATTCAGGCGTCACCTCAAGGATGCGTGCATGGTACAGCCTTACGAGATCACCGATCATGCTTCCTGACATCAATCCGCTTGTGGTGACTTTGTAAAGTGCAATCTCCTGGCTGATAATCTCCTGGTTGGTGTGCACGAATACCTTTATGACGTCAACCAGTTTTTCAATCTGCCTTGCCACCTTATTCACCATATCAGGAGTAGTGGTGACGACCATAGTGAGCATCTGTACACCGCTGACAGCAGATTCCGAAGCAGTTATGCTTTCAATGTTTATCTGTCTCCTGGTCAGGATGAGTGTTATCCGGCTGAGGATCCCTATATGATCCTCGGTGAAGAGTGATATTGTATATTCCTGTTGCATGACTCTTATCGGTATGTTAGTGTTACTTCTGACACTGATGCTCCCGGCTCGACCATCGGGAGGATATTGGCTTCGCGACTGATTACTGTTTCCAGCAGGTAAGGTCCTTCGGCGGCAAGCATCGTTTTTATTGCCTCGTGGAGCTCCTCCCGGCGCGTCACCCTGTGTGCCGTTATGCCGTAGGCGCCGGCAAGGGTCACGAAATCGGGGTTGACCATTTCAGTGGAGGCATACCTGCTGTTGAAGAATCTCTCCTGCCACTGGCGTACCATTCCCAGGAAGCTGTTGTTCAGTAGCAAAATTTTGACAGGGATGCGGTATTGCATGATGGTACCCAGTTCCTGGATTGTCATCTGGAATCCGCCATCGCCTATAAAAGCGATAACCGGTCTGCCGGGATTACCGGATGCTGCTCCCAGGGAAGCAGGGAGGCCAAAGCCCATGGTGCCCATCCCGCCTGATGTCACCAGCGTGCTCTTCTCATTGAATCCGTAGTAGCGTGCCACTGCCATCTGATGCTGTCCCACGTCAGTGACAATTACTGCATCGCCCTCAGTCAGGTCAGAGACTGTTTTCACCACCTCTCCCATCCTTAATTCACCCTCATCCGGCTCTGTCTCCGGCCTGATAACCTTCTCATATTCAATCCGGTCTAACATCCTGAACTCCCTTATCCATTTCTCCCTGCTGACCTGACGCACCAGAGGAATGAGGGCTTCAAGGACCTCACGCGCATCGTTGTTGATCTCGAGATCGACCCTCACGTTCTTGTTAATTTCCGCCTTGTCTATTTCGATATGGATTATTCTGGCTTCAGGTGCGTATTTTTTAAGGTTACCGGTGACCCGGTCATCAAAGCGCATTCCAACGGCAATGATAAGGTCAGCCTGGTTGGTCAGGACATTGGGAGCGTAATTGCCATGCATGCCAAGCATTCCTGCAAATAACCTGTGCTTATTCGGAAATGCCGGCAGGCCGAGGAGTGTTGCTGCCACAGGGATCGCTCCCTTTTCGGCCAGGGCTCTAAGTTCGTCAGCAGCACTGGAGAGGATAACACCGTGGCCTGCCAGGATCAGTGGCTTCTCGGCATGATTAATCATGACCGCGGCTGATTCGATATCCCTCATCTGAAGCGGGATAACCGGGTTATAACTTCTTATATATGTACACTTTCGGTAACTGTAGCTGAGGCTGGCAAATTGTGCATCTTTTGAGATGTCAACAAGCACGGGTCCGGGCCGGCCTGACCTGGCGATATAGAAGGCCCGTGCTATGGCGTCAGGGATATCTTCGGCCTTCTTGACCTGCGCATTCCATTTTGTCACCGGCATTGATATGCCCAGAATGTCAGTCTCCTGGAAGGCATCAGTGCCAATCAGTCCTGACGTTACCTGGGCCGTAATAAAGACCACTGGCACTGAGTCAAGAAAGGCGTTGGCAATTCCTGTCACGAGGTTTGTCGCTCCCGGCCCTGATGTGGCGAAACATACTCCCGGTCTCCCTGTTACCATAGCATAAGCCTGGGCGGCATGAGCTGCTCCCTGCTCATGGCGGGTTAGGATGTGCCTGAGACTGTCGCTGTAATCGAGCAGTTTGTCGTAGACCGGCATGATGGCCCCGCCCGGATAACCGAATATAGTATCAACCCCCTCTTCAATAAGGCACTTCAGAAGCGCTTCAGCTCCGGTGATCTGTGATTCATGGTTGTTTGTATCCTGCTCAACGGCAGGTTTTTTCATCTCCTTCATAATTCCTGTTTTAGTGTCAAATGAGCCTCACTGCCCCCTGGTCTGCCGAACTCACATGGGCGGCATATACCTTCAGCGAAGACGGGATGACCCGGTTTCTGCCGTCAGGGCTGAAGGCAAGGTCTCCTTTTTCTCTCTCGTGGCGGCGTCTCTCTTCCAGGGTTACATCATCTGTCGTTATCGTGATTTTTCTTTCCGGGATACTGATCTCAACTATATCTCCGTTGCGGATCAGGGCGATAGCTCCTCCTGCAGCGGCTTCGGGGGATACATGACCCACGGACAGTCCTGCCGTGCCACCCGAAAAGCGGCCGTCGGTTATGAGCGCGCATTTTTTATCAAGTCCTTTTGATTTGAGGTAGGAGGTAGGGTAGAGCATCTCCTGCATGCCCGGCCCACCGCGAGGACCCTCATAGCGTATCACCACCGCGTCGCCCGCCTGCACCATACCGTTCAGTATTCCTGTGACTGCCTCTTCCTGGGAGTCAAAGGTCACTGCCTTACCTGTGAAACTGAACATTGAGCTGTCAATGCCGGCCGTCTTCACTATGCATCCCTGAGGTGCCAGGTTGCCGTAGAGCACAGCCAGTCCGCCGTCAGCGTTATAAGGGTGGCGGATATCTCTTATTGCTCCGTCTTCCCTGTCTTTGTCATGCGAGGGGTACTGCTGTGATGCTGTACCGCCCTGGGTGCTCCTCACTCCTCCCGGGGCGCTCAGAAAGAGATGATGAGCCTGTGGCAGGGATGTTGGTCTCATAATATCCCACTCGTCTATAGCCTGGCCGAGGGTTGGGTAGTCAACCCTTCTAACCGAGCAGTAGAGCAGCCCGGCACGTTCAAGTTCGCCGAGGATGGCAAAGACACCTCCGGCACGGTTTATATCTTCAATATGGAAGGAGGATGAGGGGGAGACCCTGCAGATGTTTGGCACCCTGCGCGAGAGTTCATCAATGTCTTTCATGGTGAAATCCACTCCGGCCTCATGGGCTATGGCAAGGAGGTGAAGTACGGTGTTGGTTGATCCTCCCATTGCTATGTCAAGAGACATCGCATTCATGAAGGCAGCTTTTGTAGCAATTGAGCGTGGCAGTACCGATTCATCGTCTTCGTCATAATATCTCAGTGCCAGTTCTGTTATCAGCTGCGCGGCCCGGGTGAAGAGACTCATCCTGTTGGCGTGGGTGGCCATCACGGTCCCGTTTCCCGGAAGGGCGAGACCGAGAGCCTCTGTAAGACAGTTCATTGAGTTGGCGGTGAACATGCCGGAGCAGGAGCCGCAGGTGGGGCAGGCCGATTTTTCTATCTCAAGGAGACGGTCATCCGTTACGCTGTCGTCAGCTGCAGCAACCATGGCATCAATCAGATCAACGGACCTCCCGGCTGATCGTCCGGCTTCCATGGGGCCGCCTGAGACAAATATGGCGGGTATGTTCAGGCGCATGGCGGCCATCATCATGCCGGGGGTGATTTTGTCACAGTTGCTTATGCATATCATTGCATCAGCGCAATGGGCATTGCAAACGTACTCAACACTGTCGGCAATCAGTTCGCGGGAGGGGAGCGAATAAAGCATCCCTGCGTGTCCCATGGCTATCCCGTCATCAATGGCAATGGTGTTGAACTCAGCGGCGAACATGCCGCGACTTTCTATTTCCTTCTTTATGATCTGGCCAATCTCGTGCAGGTGTACATGGCCCGGCACAAACTGAGAGAATGAATTGACAATTGCTATCACGGGCTTTCCGAATTGTTCCTCTTTCATGCCGTTGGCCCTCCAGAGGCTTCTTGCCCCTGCCATCGTTCTTCCTGTCATTGTGCGCGTGCTCCTGAGTTCTCTCTTCATTGCTGCCAGGTTAAAAAAAAAGCTCCCCGGTTTTCCGGGAAGCTTTCGTATACTATAATTCTTAACTATATATTACTCCCCGATCATGCGCTCGTAGCGATAATAAGAATGAGGGCAATAATATTTAGCGACAGATAATTCATCTCGTTGTTATGAGTGGCAAAAATAATAACAATTTCATAAAATCAAATAAAAGCCTGATTTATTTAAATTTTATTAATTTTTTAATACCTTATAATAATGGCATAATGCATAATTATTTAATTGTATTCAAAACACCCGGTCCACTGCGCATTTTTGTGAGGGCTGCGACGGCCCGGTCAAGGTGTTCAGTTTTGTGTGTGACGAAGGGTTACACCCTGATGAGTGCATGTTCCTATTCTGGCGATTTCTGTCAGACGGGAATGCAGTAAAAAATCAGTTTTTGGAGTAATACTGAAGAAAGTGTTCTTTGGCAAATTTGGTAAACCTTCCTGGTTGAAGCATACCCGGGAGCAATTCCATGTCGGGTTTGCCCCGGGCCTCACGAAGCACCTCGTAATTTCCCTTGCTGTGCAGATAGACCGTTCTTTCCAGGCCCGGGACGGCCGGTGGGGCCTGAAAGCTGAGGCAGGCCTCGTTATTGACCATAGGTTGTATCAGATAGCGGTCATCATCACGTTCAAGGAGGGAGGTGACATCCTGCCCTGTTTCATCTGTTGCCTTTTCGAGTGGCACAACAGTTTTCAGGGGCTCTTTTTCTGCAGAGAAATCCATTCCGGCAAAATCTATGTCCCAGAAGAGTATCCCTGATATGAGCTTGATATTCACCCTGTCGCCGCTTATTCCTGAGAGATCAATCTTCATCACATCCTTTTTATCAGCCACAGGACCCGGCACATTGAAGTAATCGACAAACTCAAGCCCGTTATCTTTTTCAATCCAGACCGCAAGCGGTATCCCCTGTTCAAGAGTCCATTGGATAAGCTCCTCACGTGTCCTCCTGTTTCTTCTCTCTTTCCACTCATCATGTCTTGTGCCGAACATGTCTGAGAGCCTCCCGAACATGTAATCAAGCCACATCGTGTTTTTCCCGGACATCACAAGCTTTCCATATTTACTGTTCTCCGGTTTTTCAAATGAGAGGGCAATTGTGTCAAAAACAAGATTATCGTTACGTACATCGCTCAGATACCTTTTATCGTCACAGGAAGAGAGTTCTGTAAGTATCGACTTCCCGTAAGCGTTTGAGGCAAAGAGAGGGCTCCTGATTCCCGAGACGGAATGAGCTATCCCGTACTTATCTGCAATGATCTCACAATTAACGGGATGGTCATAAACATAGAGTTCAGCCAGGTTGGTATTCTGGATTTCCTTTATCTCATTGGTGATCCTGATCTTGTACCGGTCATTCACCGGAGTGATAGTCTTCAGCCTGAGATAATCATCCCTTTCCATTGGTGTGGCCGTTGCTCCGCTGTATATCTCTCCTTCGAAGTTGATATCGGTGGCATCTTCACTATAAACAAACGGGCATGATAAACCTTTGGTCAGCAGTGCAATAATGGCAACTGTCCAAAAAGCTCCTGAGGCTGTTCCCGCGACAGCAGTTATTGTCTTCCCGGTATTAACCGTGTATATCTCTGCCTTTGCGATATTTGCAGCAGGCACGCTGATAATATTGCCATTAATCCTGATCACCGAATCCGGGGCTACATATAAATGCATTAACTGACCTTTTTCAGGTTTCAAAGTCGAATCCGAGACAAATCCCGAGAAAATGCCGTCGGTAAGGGTTGTCCCGGAAACCTGAAATAATGAGTTTGCCCCATGGATAAAATAGTGTGTCCTTTCTGCATATTCTATATCACTTCGCGGGATTCCGGTAAGAGTGCGGCAACCGGAGAACTGAATTAAAACAAGGACTGCCAGGACCAATGCCACGATCTTCCGGATGATATTGAGGTCTCTCATTGCGATCTGTTTTATGCTGTGGATCTGAACTTTTTTAATTACATGACCCGAGCAGTTATTTCAGGAACATTCTTTACCAGTATTATAGGCTGGCTATAAGTATTGCCAATAAATAGATCGTCGATGCCCAGATAACTACTGAACCGATAGATTCACCAGGTCTTAAATCATAATAGTCGGCCTTAGCGATATTTGCAATTGGTAATGTAATGGTTTCACCTTCCACCGTGACAGCAGATGAGGGCGCCACATAAAGATGTGCGCTGGTTCCCTTTTTAATCTTCAACTCACCGGAGCCGATATGGCCGGTGAGCAGACCTTCTGTTACCGAATAACTGTCGACAGTCCATAAAAAGTCGTCAGCATGCACAACCAGGATATTTCTATAAGGCGGGATATTGTTTACGGATACTGACTTCAGGGTGTAGCAGCCCGTCATGAAAATACAGGCCACAAGAAACATTACGGTCCTTAATGCCTTCCGCAGGTTCAACGCATGTAACATTTGAATCATTTTAAGTAAATATAGGAAAACTACCGAAAAAGGCAAGAAAAAAGGGGAGAATCTAGAGATGTCGCCCCTTGTTAAGCTATATATTATGAAACCTGTTTCAGGCCTGCTTCAGTACGCCCAGTTCCTTGCCGACCTTAGTGAAGGCTGCGATGGCCCTGTCAAGGTGTTCAGTCTCGTGGGCGGCGGAGAGCTGCACCCTTATGCGGGCCTGATCCCTTGGAACCACAGGGAAGTAAAAGCCTGTGACATAAATGCCCTCAATAAGCAGCCTGGCAGCCATCTCCTGTGAGAGTTTGGCATCATAGAGCATGACGGCGCAGATGGCTGACTGTGTTGGTTTTATGTCGAACCCTGCCTTCAGCATCCGCTCCATGAAGTATTTCGTGTTGTGATGCAGCTTGTCCTGCAGCTCGTTGGTCTCTGTCATCATCTCAATCATCCTGATGCCTGCGGCGGCAACGAGCGGCGGGATGGCGTTGGAGAAGAGGTACGGCCTCGAGCGCTGGCGCAGCATCTCAATTATCTCCTTCCTCCCGGTGGTGAACCCGCCGATGGCTCCTCCGAAGGCTTTGCCCAGGGTGCCGGTAATGATCTCGATTTTTCCTCTGAGGTTATAGAGCTCGGTAACGCCGCGGCCTGTATTTCCAACTACACCGGCAGAGTGGCACTCATCTACCATGACCATTGCATTGTATTTGTTTGCCAGCACATAGATTTTATCAAGCGGAGCCACGTTGCCGTCCATGGAGAAGACACCGTCAGTGACTATCAGCCTGTAGCGCTGCTCCTGAGCCAGTTGCAGCTGAGCCTCAAGGTCATCCATGTCAGCATTCTCATATCGGTAACGCTGAGCCTTGCAGAGACGTACACCGTCAATAATTGAAGCATGATT
>DCSU01000150.1 GCA_002325785.1 Bacteroidales bacterium UBA1458
ACTGAAGAAAATAAAAAGAGGCTGCCTCGTTCAGCTTTGAGGCAGCCTCTTTCAAAATACTTTGCAGTGAATTTATTCTTTAATCAAATCCAGGTAGCTAACTGATCCCGCAGGCTCCTCTTCATGTCCGGCCATAGGACATCCAGGTACCGGACAGTTTATGATTTTATGTTCCTTCGTATCACCAGGCTCCCATCCCATGATCAGGTACAAGGCGAAAAACCCGATCACATAGGCAACGGCCACATGCCAGCCCTTAAGTATCCATTGGACAACATTTCTTCCCTCAGGGAATTTGTTGGTTATTGCGACCCCGGCTGATGAACCGAACCAAACCATTGATCCTCCGAATCCTACTGCGTATGCTAGCATGCCCCAGTCATAATGTCCCTGGTCAAGACAGAGTTTTGTAAGGGGTATGTTGTCAAAGACAGCCGAGAGGAACCCGAGAGCCAGGGCTGTAACCCATGAAGCATTGGGCAGCTCTTCAACAGGCATCATAGATGCACACATCACAAGGCTCAACAGAAATATCGTTCCCTTCAGAGCGCCTGGCACCTCCTTCCATGGAACAGGCCTCAGGAAAATGCCCAGCAGTATTCCAATCCAGACACCTAGTGCGGGCATGTCATAAATAATATTCGAAATAATTGCTCCTGCAAGGATTATAATTACGTTGACGAGCTTCAGCCAGTCAATTTTTACGTTGACATCTGCATCAGTCTGTATCTTCTGGTATTTATCCTGCTGATGTGCCCCGAACCAGGCGAAGAAAGCGAATGCCACAATGGCAGCCACGTAAGCATGCAGTACGTTAAAGGCAGAGACACCGTCAATCCACATCATTGTAGTGGTTGTATCACCAACGACGCTGCCGCTTCCGCCTGCATTGCTGGCTGCAACCAGCGCTGCGATATAACCTATATGGACTTTGTTTTTGAAAACAACAAGAGCTACAGTGCCCCCTATAAGGGCAGCAGCAATATTGTCAAGGAATGAGGAAAGGATAAAAACAAAGACAAGAAGAAGAAAAGGACCTTTCCAGTCATTTGGCAGATACTTTGGCAGGATCTCAGGAATCCTTGACTCCTCAAATATCTTTGAAAGAACCGCAAAACCAAGGAGTAATCCAAGAAGATTAAGAATTATTCCCCACTCACCCTGGCGTAGTTCCTTATCCATTATCTGTTCCATAAACGGGGCCGTGCCGAACATATGCTCACCAAGATGAAAAGCGGGATCGAAAATGAATTTAAAAATAAGAAGGACCATAAGTCCGGTGACGGCAACCCAGAAGGTCTGCTTGTGAAAAAGTGCGACGCCGAGCAGTATAAATCCAAAGATAATGAATTCAACCCTTATGGGTCCGATCATAGGCACAGATCCGTCAGATGCGAAAATTGCAGCCGGGAAAAGCCAAATGAGGAAGAAGAGGATCAGCTTCCTGCTGTTTCCTCTCAGAAAGTTCAGAACGAGAGATTTCATAGGAGGTTGGTGGAATTAAAATTTCAGAGCGCCAAAATAGTAATATTTTTTTTAATCATACCGATGATAATTCTTATAAGTATTACAAACACGGATTGAATGAAAAGGTGATTCCCTGGTCCTGACTGAAAATGAGAAAGGCCGTCACAGCGGCCTCTCTTTTTCATTTCATAATCCTAGTATCTCGGTTCACGATCCTTGTCGCGAAAATCGCGACGCGGTCTGAAAGGCTTCTTCTCTGCCTTGGGCTCAGACCTCTTGACGATGATCTGACTGCCATCGAGCTCTGAGTTGTTGAGTTTTTCGATAGCTTCATAACCTGCACGGTCATCTGCCATCTCTACGAAACCATACCGCTTTGAAAAGCCGGTCTCACGGTCCATGATAACTTTTGCGGAGATCACCTCTCCAAATTTGCTGAAAAGTTCCTGAAGATCTTCTGCTTTGGTTACAGAGCTCAGCTTGGCTACAAAAATGTTCATCTGAAAATTAATTAAAATGTTAATAAAAATATTTAAACCAGCAGGTTAAGTCCGCTGCAGACAAAAACTTGTCCCGCACACCTGCACCGCCGATCAACACAAAGATATTTAATTTATTTTAACAATTCCAAATTTATTTAAATATTTGGAAATGAACATCTGAGGCCTCTTTCCAACTTTGTCGATCGCTTTATTACGGCTGGGTAATGCCTAATGAAGGATATTTAGCCCGCCGGGTTTATCTTGAAAGGGGCACTGTCTTTTTTCTCAACCATTCTCTTATTCCGGGCTCCAGAAAATGAGCGAGGCTTTCATACACATTCTCATGATACTTATTGAGCCATTTCAGTTCGGCTTCATCCAGGAGGGATACCTCCGTCAGGGCACTGTCTATAAAACAGAGTGTGACTGTATCAAACTTCAGGAACCTGCCAAATTCCGTCTCCCGGTCTTCAGCGCAGACAAGCAGGTTTTCCGTTCTGAAACCATATTCACCCTGCCTGTAGAAGGCCGGCTCATCAGACAGCACCATCCCCGGCTCCAGCACGGTCTTCAGATCGCCTGATGATGACGTGCCTATTGTCTGTGGTCCTTCATGCACATTCAGAAAACAACCCACTCCGTGACCTGTTCCGTGGCCGTAATTCATGCCGTTATCCCACAGCGCCTTCCTGGCGAGCACATCAAGCTGATAGCCTCTGGTGCCATAGGGGAACCGGGCCATGGCAAGACTGATGGTCCCTTTTAATGCCAGGGTAAAGTCCCTCCTTAAACGGTCCCCGGGTCTCCCCAGTGCAACCGTACGGGTTATATCCGTGGTGCCTCCAAAATACTGTCCGCCGGAATCAAGCAGAAAGATTCCGGAACTCTCCAGAACAGCGTCAGTACCATCATCCGGCACATAATGGGGAAGGGCAGCATGTGCGTTATATGCCGCTATCGTACTGAACGACGGGCCCATACACCCCTCCTCTTCTCTTCTGAGTGACTCCAGCATGGCTGATGCTGACAGTTCGGTGACCCTGAGGTGCCCAACGCTCTCCTCAAGCCAGTGAAAGAAACGGGTGAGAGCCACACCATCCTTAACCATCACCTTCCGGATGTTTTCCAACTCGGTACTGTTTTTAACAGCCTTGAGCCGGGTGGCTATTGTCACATCCTCAATTATACGTACCCTGCGTGGCACCGCCCTGAAGAGAGATGCCGAGGTGGTTGATGGGGATAGCATTATGGCTGATCCATCATCCAGGTGTCTTATTACGGTAGTTATTGCATCATAGGGAAGCAACACAACCCCGTCTTTGTCAAGTGCGGATTTAAGCAACCCGGGCACCTTCTCCTCATCAGCGAAGAGCAGGACCTGATCAAAACTGACAAGTGCAAAGGATAGCAGCAGCGGACTGAACCTGATATCATTCCCGCGGATATTGAGAAGCCACATCACATCATCAGCGGCGGTAAGCAACTGGTAGTCTGCCCTCATCGCCGTCATTCTTTCACGCACTCGACTGATCTTTGCGGATCGGCTCTCACCGCAAAATTCCGCAGGCAGCTCATAGGCCGGACTCTCTGGCAATGGTGGCCTTTCACTCCACAAAGGCGAAATGAGGTCAGTAGCCAGGCTGACCGTTGCATGACGCGGGGCCAATGCAGCCATGAGCATGCGTAGCTGGACGGCAGAAATAAGCCTGCCGTCAACAGCCACCTTCCCTCCTTCCGGGATGTTCTCCCCCAGCCACCCGATAAACTCAGGAGTGTGAGGCACCCTTAGCCTCACAAGCGTAAAACCTGAACCATTCAGTTGATCCTCGGCCTGAATGAAATACCTGCTGTCAGTCCACAGACCTGCAAAAGACTTTGTAATCACCACATTGGCAGCAGACCCTGTGAAACCTGTCAGCCATCTTATCACCCGCCAGTAATCGGGCACATATTCTCCGAGATGCGGATCGGAAGAGGGTATAATCAATGCATCCATACGTTTCCTCCCCATCAGGGCGCGGATGGCTGCAAGCCTGGTTCTATAAATGTTCACGGTCATGGTCCTGTTTTTTAATCTTCCCTGCCAAAGAAATGGCGGAGCCAGAACTTGTTCCCCTCACTGGTCATGAAGACCCTCTTGGGACCGCCCCAGCCGTGACGCTCACCCGGATAGATCATCATTTCGAATGGCTTGTTGAGATCCTGCAGGGTTGTGACCAGCCAGATAGTATTCTGCATATGAACGTTGTCATCTATGTCGCCGTGACGGATAAGCAGCTTCCCTTTCAGCTTCCCGGCATGTGTCAGTGCCGACCCCGCCAGGTAGCCATCGGGATTCTGTTCCGGGGTGTCCATGTACCTTTCAGTATATACATTATCATAAAGCTTCCAGTCGGTTACTGAATAATCGGCAATGCCATGCGTCCAGTAGTCGGACCCTGCAGTAAGCGCCATGCAAGTCACGTATCCACCGTATGATCCTCCTGTTATTCCCATCCGCGCAGAGTCAGCCCAGGGCTGTTCACGGAGCCATTTCACCGCATCCGAATAATCCGATATCTCCCATTTGCCAAGTGACCTGTGAAGGAAGTCAAGACCCTTCTTGCCAAAAGTGCCTGACCCCCGGTGATCAACATTTATAGTTACTATTCCGTTTTCTGCATACCAGCGTGGCTGGAAACCCGTCCACATATTACGGATACTTCCGGCATCCGGGCCGCCGTAGACGGTAAAGACAACCGGGTGCTTCTTCGCAGCATCAAACCCGACCGGGTATGTTATGAGCGCGGGCATGTCATACAGGCCGTCTGAGGTCCTTATTTCAACTATCTCCTGCCTCTGGTGCTTCAGTGCATCAAACTCAGGCATCTCCTGACGGTAAATGGTCCTAACAACACTGGCTTTTCTGCTAATGAGGTCTATGCTCCCCGGGTTGTCTATATTGTTCCAGGAATCCAGTATCCACGACCCGCCCGGTGAGACCGATGCCGAGTGATTTCCTGTCCCGGTGGTAAGCTGCTGCAGTTTAGTGCCGTCAAGCCTCACCCTGAAGAAATGATTATCGAGGGCATCAGGACCTGTACCGTTGAAGTAGACCTCTTTGCGGACTTCATCCACTTTTACAAGCTGACTTACCTTCCAGTTGAAGTTGGTGATCTGCGACCTGAGAGTGCCGTCCCAACCGTAATAATAAAGATTATGCCAGTCGTTCCGGTAGCTCCTGACTATGAAACCACTGCCGTCGTTCATGACATATACGTCTTCAAAAAAATCGACCCAGGTAGGCCTGGTCTCGCGGTATACCTCAGTGAAATCACCTGTGGCTGCATCGGCGAGAATAAACCTCATGTCATTCTGATCACGGTTCAGGACCTGTATCATCAGTTTTCTGCCATCGGGGGTCCATGATGGCCATGCGATGTACTGGTCAATGCTTTCGTCTGTCTTAACCCAGGTGGTCGTTGCCGTGGAGAGCTCCACTACACCCATCTTCACCACGGGATTCGGGTCGCCGGGCTTGGGATAGGAAGCAATCTCCTGCCTTCCGTGAATTCCGTCGCTGTCTTCCAGGGCATTGAGATAATAGAGCGGTACAGGATTATCATCGGTATGAAGGTAGGCAATGCGCCCAGCGTCGGGAGACCACCAGAATGCCGCATACCTGGAAGCTCTGCCAAGGATCTCCTCATAATAGACCCATGATGCCCAGCCATTATAGATCTTATCAGTGGCATCGTAGGTCAGTCTCGTCTCTTCTTTGCGATCAAGATCATAGAAATATAGATCTTTCTCTTTCGTGTAGGCTATCTTCCTGTCTCCCGGGGCAAATCTCACATTGACCTCCTTTTCCGGGTCACCGGTCAGTTTGAGGCCCTCCGGACTCCATGCAGAATAATACCACAGGTCACTGTCGCGAAAAACCACTACAGCTTTCATGTCTGAAGCAACGGCCATGTCAGGCACTGGTGCGACTCCCTCCGGCAATAGATCCCTAATATTCTCCATATCAGTGCGATATGCTTCCACTTTCACTGATTTACCCGTTCTGCAGTCATATTCCCTGGTGACAAGATGCGCTTCATCACTGATCAGAGGCAACTTTTCATCATCGTATAACCTGATCAACATGCGATTATCATCGATCCACTCTATTATACCCGGCTTGTGTTCTGGTCCCGGCCTTTGTCCGAAAAGGGTAACACTGGTGATCAGCAGCAATGGGAACTGAAGAAACGTGAATAACTGTTTCATAATATTGATTATGTAGTTAAGTTCGGTTTATTGCTGACAAATATAAGAAAGTTACCTGCAGCCTGTGACGAAGATGTCTTGCAACACATTATCGAAAAGACGGGAGATATGTTTACTTTTACATCATTATTTGAGGAACATGGGAAGAAAACGGGGAATGCATCCGCCCGTTGAATGGATGAAGCTTGACAATGCGGCAAAGATTTATCCTGCTATCACCGGGTCAGAGCTGACGGGTGTTTATCGTATCACAGTATTTCTCTCCTCTCCCGTTCTGCTTCCTGCTCTAGAGATAGCCGCAGTTGAGGCATCGGCACTCTTTCCTTTCTTCAGCGTTGAGCTTTGCAAGGGTTTTTTCTGGTATTACCTTGAGTACAACGGGAACCCTCCCAGGGTACTCGCCGACAGCGGACCGAGATGCCAGCCGTTTCCGAGGACCATGAAGGGAGAGCTTGTTTACAGGGTACTGGTCAGGGCCAATAGTATCTCTGTAGAGTTTTTTCATATTCTTACTGACGGAGGAGGAGCAATCTTCTTCCTGAAGACTCTCCTCAACTACTATTTTTTCCATGCCTGTGCAATCACCGAGGTGCCTTTCCCCGAGGTAAAGGAAGGTCCCAGGCCGGGCAGCACTGAAGACCTCTTCTCGAGACATTACGGCAAGGGAATGCCGAATCCCGGTGTAATGGCGGCTGCATGGCATCTGCCTTACAAGCTGCGGGCTGCCCCGCGCTTCAAGGTGACCGAGTTTGAAATACCGGCTGAAAAACTGGCTTCGATATCCAGGGAGGCGGGCTGCACCATAACCGAATACCTTGCATCCACACTTCTTTTTATTCTCCAGGAGATAAGGCATGAAAAAGGAAACGGGTCACCTCATATAAGAGTGCAGGTGCCTTTCGATCTGCGAAAAAGATATGAGGCGAATACCCTTCGCAACTTCTCCCTCTTTGCCATGCCCGCCATCGATATACGCATGGGTCACTACACGTTTGAAGAGATCCTGAGGGAGGTAAAGATAACCATGCAGATGATGACTGATGAAAAAAGGATCAGGCAGATTATCAGCCGGAATGTGTCAGGAGAAAAGAATGCCCTGATACGCATTATCCCGCTATTCATAAAAAGTCCGGTCTTGCGTTTTACATATAACAGATTCGGCCCCAGCCAGTTTACAACCACCATCACCAACATGGGTAAGGTTACTCCCACCGGCCCTGCAGCCGGAATGATGCAGGCCATGTCTGTTACCCCTCCACCGCCTCATAAACATATAAAAATCACCGGCGGTCTGATAACATTGGGTATAAATACAATAGTTACCTTCGGGTCACTCACTGACAACACTGAGATGGAAAGCCGGTTCGTAAAGAAACTGACAGAATCAGGACTGCCCGTGAGACTTTATTTAAAAGAATAAAATTTTATCAGAATGTCAATTTGCAAAAACTGCGGCGTTGATCTCGGAGAGGGTAATGAAAAATGTCCCCTCTGTGAACCATCAGAGCGCCAGGAAAAAAGGGTTGCCTCACCGGCTGATCTCTTCAGGGTTTCAAGGATCGAAAACAGGAAGCATTTATATGAGATTACAATGCTTATCCTCATCTCTGGCGTAATCATAACCATCGCCATTGATGCGGTGTTCGGGAGAGGGATGAGCTGGTCGCTTGCAACCACAACCAGCATAGGTTATCTTATTGCCATGGTTTCAGGCACCTATCTGCTCAGGAAGAAACCCTTCCTGATGATAACAGTCACTGCTGTTGTCACCCTGGTTTTCCTGTGGCTCATAGACCGGGTGACCGGTGCTAACGGCTGGTTCCGGACTGTTGCATGCCCTATGACAGTATCTGCAGCCCTGTTGACTGCCGCAGTCATCTTTCTCAACTCCCTGTCAAGGTACAGGGGACTAAACCTGCTGGCAACCATTCTTGTAGCAGTGGCGTTGTTTGCGATAATCACCGAACTTCTTATAGACCGCCTGCTTACTTCTGAGTTTACACCTCAGTGGTCGGTGGTGGCAGCCGCCTCCCTCCTCATCATTGCCATGATCTTCATATTCATACACTACAGGCTGAAGCGAGGCCGAAGCCTGGGAAGGCTTTTCCATATCTGATCACTGTCAGCAGATGCGTATATAACATAGCGGCATCCTTAACCGGGTGAGGATATTTAAAATATATTTACATCCTAAATCACTCCTATGACAAGATTTTTTCTTTCTCTGATGGCTGCAGCAATTTCTGTCAGTATGTTTTCCCAGGAACTCATGACTCCTGATCAGTTCCTTGGCTATTCACCCGGCGAACGGTTCACACTGCAGTCTGTTGTCACTGATTACTTCAGGCATGTTGCCGACGTCAGCCCTAATGCCCGATACCTTCAGTATGGTGAGACGTGGGAAGGAAGGAGACTGGGTGTCTGCATCGTCTCCTCACCTGAAAATCTTGCCAGACTGGAGCAGGTCAGGCTTGCGAACCTGCAGCGCGCAGGACTGGCCGGGGGAGATCCACAGGCCGAACCTCTGCCTGTTATCTGGCTCGCTTACAGCGTGCACGGGTCTGAACCAGCCGGTGCCGAGGCCTCAATGAAGGTACTTCACACTCTTGTCACGGCTGCATGGAAAGGCTCGGAAGAGTGGCTCAACAATATGATCATAATAATCGATCCCTGCCAGAATCCTGACGGTCGCGACCTGTTTACCTCACGGTACATGAGGGCCCAGGGATGGCCACCCAGCAGCGATCCCAATGCATGGGAACACAATCAGGGATGGCCCTCTGCCAGGCTGAACCATTATCTCTTTGATCTCAACCGCGACTGGAGCTGGCAGGTGCAGAAGGAGACCCGCGAGCGGATGAAACTCTACAACAGTTTCATGCCTCACGTGCATGCCGACTTTCACGAGATGGGATCCGGCAGCACTTACTTCTTCCCTCCCGGGGCAGAACCATGGCACGAGGTTATAACACCCTGGCAGAAAGAGTACCATGCACTTACAGGGATGAAAGCAGCCGGGTTGTTTGACGCATCAAAAAAACTATATTATACCAAGGATAATTTTGACCTTTTCTGCCCGAGTTTTGGTGACACCTGGCCGCTATTCAACGGTGCCATGGGCTTTACCCTGGAACAGGGTGGCGGAGCACAGGCAGGATTATCACTCGGGCGCGATGGCATAGATACCCTCACGCTGACACAACGCATTGAAGGTCATTTTCTTGCATCCATGGCTGTGCTCTCCGTAGCAGATGAGAACCGTGACAAGATGTTGAAAGAGTTTTTTGCCTTCTTCAGGAACAGTGCAGAAAAGCCTTCCTTTAACTATAAGACTGTCATTGTAAAAGGGACCACCGATGCCGCTTCAATGCAATCGCTGAAGCAACTTCTTGAAAACAACCAGATAAGATATGACGCACCCCGCGTCACCGGGAAAAAGATAGTGGCATATGACTACCGCACAGACAAGACAGGAAGTCTGACTCTCTCCTCGGATGACATACTGATAAGTGCATACCAGCCACAGGGCAGGCTCATGCAGGTTCTCTTCGAACCTGACTCCAGGTCATCGGACTCAATCAGTTATGATCTGACGGCCTGGGCGTTGCCATATGTCTATAACCTGGAGGCGTATGCCACTGAAGAACGATTGCCGGTGGCAGACAGTACGCCAGCCCCGGAGATCGCTGCGAAGACACAGTCTGACTCACTGCCTCCATACGCCTACGCAGCTTCTATGACCGGCTTCAGTGAGCTGAAGTTCATGGCGCAGCTTTATAAGTCGGGGATTAATGTCCGTTTTTCACTTAAACCCTTCACGGCCGGAGGATCATCATTCACCCGCGGATCCGTCATAGCTGCCAGGGGTGATAACCTGAAGGTGACAGGCTTCGATGAAAAGGTTGCTGCAGCCGCATTGGCAAGCGGCATCAGGCCGGTGAAGCTTGCCGGAGGAATGGTCACCACAGGCAAGGACCTGGGGTCAGACTACTCCCCGGTTAACAAGGCCCCGGCAGTGGCCATTGCAGGCGGAGAAGGAACATCCCAGGCATTCGGGGAGATATGGTTCTTCATGGAGAGAGAGCTCGAATACCCGGTAACGGTCATCGACGGGCCGGACCTTAAAGATGCAGACCTCTCTGACTATGATGTATTAATACTTCCCGGCGGCAGCCTCACCGAGTCAAAGGACAAAATAATGGCCTATATTTCCGGAGGTGGACGGGTAATTGCGATGGACAGCGCCCTGACCCTGTTTAAAGCGGAAAAGACAACAGGACTGGGTAAAGCATTCGAGGCCAAAGAGGCCGAGGAGAAGAAAAATGTCAAGTCTACCGGCGCTGACACCACACTGCTGAAACGGTTCGAAGACCAGCGCCGCCTCACCGCAACGGACAGATCAGCCGGCGCCATATTCAGGGTGCGCTTAGACGATACCCATCCCTTCACCTTCGGAATGGGAAAAGAGTGGTTCCTCATGAAACGAAACGAAGGACTGCCCTTCCTGGAAAAGGGAAGCAACATCGGCTATATCACTGACAATAACCCTGTTTCCGGATTCGCCGGCTATAAGTTCCGGCAGAAGATAAAGAATACAGGCGTGATTGTATCGGAAAATATTGGCAAGGGGACTGTTGTGTATCTGTCGGATGATCCATACTTCAGGGCCTACTGGAAGAGCGGCAGAGTGCTTCTGGGGAACCTGGTTCTGAGGTAATGGCAGTTGAAAGGGGCCGGAATCAAAATTGCTTTTCTCATCCCTTAACATTATATTTATTTGCTGAAACAACTCATCCCCCCCGATGCAAAATCTCCTTACCAGGTTTATTGATTATGTTCGCATTGACACCAGTCCTGACGAATCCAATTCATCATCGCCCTCTTCCCTGAAACAGATGCATTTTGCCAGGCGCCTGGCAAACGAGCTCGAAGAAATCGGGCTTTCAGATGTAACCCTCGACGGGAGTGGATACGTCATGGCAACACTGCCGGCAAACACGCAGTCAGCAGGTCCCGTAATAGGTTTTATTGCACATATGGACACCAGCCCGGATGCACCCTCCGAAAACATCAACCCGCTGATTCACAAAGACTATGATGGCGGTGATCTTGCACTTACCGCTGACAGGAGTATCATTCTGTCACCTGATGATTTCCCGGAGCTTGCACGGTACAAAGGGCAGACCATCATAACCACTGACGGTCTTACGCTGCTTGGCGCAGATGACAAGGCCGGCATAGCCGAGATAGTCACTGCCGCTGAACACCTGCTGAAAAACCCCGCACTGGAGCATGGCACAATCAGGATTGCCTTCACCCCTGATGAGGAGATTGGCCGGGGTGCTGACAACTTTAAAGTTAAGACGTTCGGGGCTGACTATGCATACACCCTTGACGGGGGAGGCATCGGTGAGCTGGAATATGAAAACTTTAATGCCGCAGCCGCAACAGTAACCGTCAGGGGCCGCAGCGTCCACCCCGGTACGGCCAAGGGAACTATGATCAACTCGCTGATGGTCGCAAAGGAACTCGACTCACTCCTTCCATCCGGAGAAAGACCTGAGCACACAGAGGGATATGAGGGATTCTTCCACCTTTATGACATAAAAGGTACTGTGGAAGAGACAGTGATGAAGTATATCATCAGGGACCATGATCCGGTGCGGTTCGGCGAAAGAAAAAAGGTGATGAATGATGTGGCCGAAGAGATCCGCAGGAAGCACAGGGGAGCTGTAGTGACTGTCGGCCTGAGGGATCAGTACTTCAACATGAAGGAGATTATTGAAGCAAATTACTTCATAATTGAGGAGGCCGTAAATGCCTACCGCAAGGCCGGCATAGAACCGGTTATAAAACCGGTAAGGGGCGGAACCGACGGGGCCAGGCTCTCGTATATGGGCCTCCCCTGCCCGAACCTGTTCACCGGCGGACATAATTATCATGGCCGCTTTGAATATATACCGCTGCAGTCTATGGAAAAAGCAGTGGAAGTAATTGTCAACCTGTGTCTCTCAGCTATAAAACCCGGAAAATGAAAAAGTGCATCCTCCCGATTATTGCCCTGATCGCTCTTGCAGTATTAAACTCCTGCGACGATACGTTCAGAAGAGCCTCGGAAACCATTACTGCGGATGAGCTCCGTGAATACACAAGTATTCTTGGTGATGACAGTTTCATGGGACGAAAGCCATTCACGCCGGGCGAGACAGTGACAACAGCATATCTCGCTGAAGAACTCGGGAAAATAGGATTCAGCCCGGCATTCGGCGGGAGCTGGTCCCAGGAGGTACCTATGGTTGAGATCACCACCAGGGTCAGCGGGAAGGTGCTGGTCACCGGTGGAAAGGAAAAACTGGAGTTGTCCGCCCCTGATGATATCGCAATAGAATCACCCTCAATGAGCCAGATAGTGGAGCTGATTGAAATACCTATGGTCTTCTGCGGGTTCGGTATTGTGGCTCCCGAATACGGGTGGAATGACTATGCCGGCATGGACGTGAAGGGCAAATGTGCCGTGGTTCTTGTGAATGACCCGGGACTGTACACAGGCGACACTACCCTGTTCAAGGGCCGCCAGATGACATATTACGGACGATGGACCTACAAGTATGACGAAGCCGCAAGGCAGGGAGCCTCAGCCATACTGATTATCCACGAGACTACCGGGGCCGGTTATAATTACTCCATACCGCGAAAGAGCTCTGTATCACCAGGATTGTACATGGAACCGGGCGAGGGAGATATCACCGCCTGCCCGGTGACCGGATGGTTCAGCGCAGAGGCTGCCTCCCGTATCTTTGAAACACGGGGCTTGCAAGTGGATAGCCTAAGGAGCGAAGCATGCCGTCCGGGTTATGCCGGATTTGAAATGGGTACTTCAATTTCACTCAGGCTTGAAAACAGCCATAAACGAAACAGCTCGGTTAATGTGGCCGGCATTCTCACTGGAAGCATGCATCCGGAAGAATGCGTGGTTGTCTCAGCCCACTGGGATCACTTCGGCATCGGCGAAGCCGAAAACGGCGATTCAATCTATAACGGTGCCGTGGATAATGGCACATCCATGGCCTGGGCCTTCGAGATCGGAGAGGCATTCGCCTCAATGAAAGAAAAACCTGAACGCTCAGTAATCATCTTCTTCCCCACTGCCGAAGAACAGGGACTCCTCGGATCATCATGGTTCGCAGCAAACCCTCCCATTGAACCGAAAAACATCATAGCATGCTTCAATAACGATCTGCTGCTTCCCATCGGAAGGATGAAAGACATTATGGTCACCGGCTACGGACAGTCGGAACTGGATGACATGCTGGCTGAGGCTGCCACGGCACAGGACCGGTATATACTTCCGGATCCTAATCCTGAGACAGGTATGTACTTCCGATCAGACCACTTCCCGTTTGCACGCATAGGTGTGCCTGCGCTCTTCGCACGGGGCAACTGCGACAGCAGGGAATTCGGCAAAGAGTGGGCGGCAGAGAAGGAGAAGGAATACCTCACCCACATGTACCACAAACCTGCAGACAATTACTACCCAGAGATGAACTTTGAAGGCATCGTGGAAGATGCCAGGGTTATCTTTGATGTGGCCTACCGGATAGTGACCAGTGATATCAGACCAGCCTGGAAACCAGGATCTGAATTCGCAAGTATAAGATGATCAATTAATTAATTATATAACAGCTAAGTTATTATGAATACTATCTAATATTTTGTGTTATTTATATAACACTGTTATTGTACTAACATTAAATTATTATCTTTGCGCCATGAATTTAATGATGAAGCTCTTCTGAATTATTACAAGCATGAAAGTAAGAGAAATTTGTTCGGTACTTAATGGTGAACTGATATGCGGCGATTACAAGAACGACAATGAAGTAAGCCATGCCTTTGCTTCTGACCTGATGAGTGACGTACTTACCGTTAATTGCGACAGCCTTCTGCTGATAACAGGACTTGCCAATCTGCAGACCATACGCACTGCAGAGATGTCTGACATAAACTGCATCCTGTTTGTCCGCAACAAGTCCGTTACTCCGGAGATGAAAACCCTTGCCGAGGAACTGGGCATAACCCTCATCAAATGCCCTTTAACCATGTTCAGGGCATCAGGAGAGCTATACAGGGCAGGCATTAAACCTATTTACTGATATTCATGGCAATGAGCTTCGAATATAAGGTTGAGGGAGGCGATTTCACCCATGCAGGGTATGCCTCCAGCCAGGTCAAGAAGATGCTGAAGCAGCTTGGCGTGGACAGTACCGTGATCAAACGCGTGGTGGTCTGCCTTTATGAAGCCGAGGTAAACATTGTGGCACATGCCTACAGCGGAACCATCAGCGTCAATCTTGACACTGACACCATCAACATGAAGCTCGCTGACAAGGGACCGGGTATTGCTGATATAGAGCAGGCAATGCAGAAGGGCTTCTCAACCGCCTCCCCGGAGGTAAGGGAGATGGGATTTGGTGCCGGCATGGGACTGCCAAACATCAGTGCCAATGCCGACAGGTTTGTAATAACGAGTGAACCGGGAACGGGTACCACTCTTGAAATATCAATAAATCTTAACAGCGCTGCTGTCTGACATCATGGAAAAGGGATTCTTTCATCACGCACTGACTATCCGCGAGGATATTTGCACCGGTTGTTCCCTGTGCATGAGGGTATGCCCTACCGGAGCCCTGCGGATACGCGACGGCAAGGCCCGGCTGACAGAGGACCGGTGTGTAGACTGTGGCGAGTGTTTCAGGAGTTGCCCTGTAAATGCCATCATCATCGAACAGGATGACTTCAGCCGGATATTCGATTATAAGCATCGCGTAGCCCTGGTGCCTGCAGTCCTCCACGGTCAGTTCAGGCATGAGGTATCGATGGCGGAGATAAGCACTGTCCTCAGAAGCCTGGGATTTACATGGGTCTATGAGGTGGAACACGGAGCTGAGGTATTGAAACCCGCCATTGAGGATCTAATGAAGGTAAGGACTCTCCCCCGCCCTCTCATCTCAACTTACTGTCCCGCAGTGGTACGCCTGATCCAGGTCAGGTTCCCTGCCCTGATACGAAACCTGGCAACCCTTAGGGCCCCGCTGGAGATGGCGGCATTCTACTGCAGGAAGGTGTTGCGCGACAGGGGAGCCCATAACGCTGAGATAGGAGTATTCTATGTCACACCATGCGCCGCAAAAATAGCAGCAGTGAAATCACCCGTCGGCGAAGAGTCCACTCCCATCACAGGTGTAATAAATATGGACTTCATCTATAACAAGATTAACCGTACCCTCAGAAACAAGGGGGAGCTGGCCAGGGGTGAAGAGCATCCTTATACCGTGGATCCGGATACGCTGGTATGGAGTCTCACCAACGGCGAGGCCTCCTGCGTCAACGGACGCACACTGGCTATCGACGGCATCAATAACGTCACCGAATTCCTTGAGCAGTTGGAGAATGACGAGATAACAGGAGTTGATTACCTTGAACTCAGAGCCTGTGATGAAGGCTGCGCCGGAGGCGTACTGCTCTCCTCAAACAGGTTCCTTGTAGCAGAACGCCTCCGCACAAAGGCGCTTACGCTCAAACCTGTAAAAATCACCCCTGGGACAGAGGAGATACCGGGGATAGAGGCTTACAGTGATTACCTCATGAACAAGGTGCGCATCACCGCGGAGATCAGGCCTCGCTCAATGTACAGGCTTTCTGACGACCGTGATGAGGCAATGAAAATGATGAAACGGTCGCGCCGCCTGATGTGCTGGTTGCCGGGCACAGACTGCGGGCTGTGCGGCGCTCCGTCATGCCAGAGCCTGGCAGAAGATATAGTCCGGCATAAGGCAGATATATCACAGTGCGTATTTATCCGTGAATCAAACATGGATAAGGAGCTCATGGATAAGGAGCGGTCTTCTGAAATTATGAGACGCATATGGGGCGACAACAACTTTACCAAAAACTGCAATAAGAAAGGAGCTGAAAATGAAAGTAACTGATATCGTTGAAAAACTTGAGCTTACTGTCTTCTCAGGGCATGAGGGGCTTGGCCGCGTGATCACCGGAGGGTACTCCTCTGACCTGCTCAGCGACGTCATGGGTCATGCCGCCGCGGGAGCAGCATGGGTGACCATCCAGACACACCGGAATGTTATGGCTATCGCCTCACTGCGCGACCTGTCCGCGGTGATTATCACCGGCGGTGAGACCCCGGGAGACGACACCATGGCGCAGAGCAACGAAGAGGGTGTCCCCGTGCTGGGAACCATTCTCAATACCTTCGAGCTGTCAGGCAGACTCTACTCCCTATTAAAAGAAAAATGAAACCGTTCAGGGCTGATCTTCATATTCACTCCCTCCTTTCGCCCTGCGGCTCACTTGACATGAGTCCTGCAGCAATCATCCGTCATGCTGCTGCGAGAGGGCTTGATATGATTGCTGTCTCTGATCACAACACCACACTTCATTGCGAGCTGATGGTGACCCTCGGCCGCGAGGCAGGCATTACCGTCCTCAGGGCTGCGGAGGTTACAAGCTCCGAAGAGGTCCATTCACTTGTGATACTCCCTGACAGCGAGGCCAGAGTCTCCTTTCAGGCGTGGCTGGAGCAGCACTGTAGCTTTGCCCCCCATGATCCGAAGATCTTCGGTGACCAGGTGGTAATTGACAGGGATGAAAACATCATCACCGAGATTAACCACTTTCTGCCTGCAGCGCTGAATGCCACCCTTGACGAGGTTGAGGCCGCAGCTCACCGTCACGGCGCACTCTTTATCCCGGCCCACATTGACCGGCCTTCGTTCAGTATCACCAGCCAGCTGGGATTCATCCCCGAAGATCTCTACATAGATGCCATTGAGGTCGTCGGCGCAGCACCTGACCTCCTCTATCCCATCATACGTAACTCCGATGCACACATTCCCGAACATATTGGCCGGCGTTACACCACATACATGCTTGACCATCCGTCATTCACAGAGCTGTCATTGGCACTGAGAAGCGAAGACGGAAGGCATATAATCTCCTCACAGCGATGAAGGAGATAGCTCTTCATATTATGGATATAGCCCAGAACTCCATCAGGGCCGGCGCAGATGAGATCATGATCTCGGTCAGCGAGGCACCCTCATCGGACACCTTTACCATGACTATCAATGATAATGGCAAAGGCATGGATGAAGAGACACGCAGGAAGGCCACCGACCCGTGGTTCACCTCACGCACCACCCGAAGAGTGGGTATGGGACTGCCCCTGCTGCAGATGAACGCCCGGCTCTCCGGCGGTGAAATGATAATCACCTCTGCTCCGGGCCAGGGAACTAAAGTCGCCGCCACCTTCGGGTATCACCATCTTGACAGACCTCCCCTGGGCGATGTAAGCGGTACAATAGCACTGCTCATCTCAGCCAATCCTGCCATCAACATCATCTATACCCACTCTTTCGAAGGAACTGAATGGAGTATCTCAACAGCAGAGATAATTGAGGAACTTGGTTTAGAGGCCGTGACAGACCTGACGATTGTCAGATCACTGAAAGAGATCATCAGCGAAAACCTTGCTGAGATAACAAATTTCAAAGCATGATATGACAAATATTAGGAATTTAGTAACTTATCCGGGGTAGTTTTGCGGATCAAAAAAATGAAAACAAAATATACATTACATAATATCAATTGAAATGGGAAAACTTAAATCACTGGCAGACTTGAAAAAAATCCGTGAAGAAGCACGGACAAGGCTTGATCTGAGGGTCAAAGGCGACAGCCCGGAAGGACTCGTTCAGGTTAAGGTTGCCATGGCCACCTGCGGCATCGCATCAGGAGCCAAGCCGATAATGGATTTCTTTGTTGATGAGCTCGACAAGAGAGGCATCGGCGCTATCGTGACCCAGACAGGATGCATGGGTTACTGTTATGCCGAACCCACCGTTGAGGTACAACTCCCGGGCCAGGAGCCCGTGGTATACGGATTTGTCGACAAAAAAAGGGCCGACGAGATCATTGAGAAATATATTAAGAACGGTGAACTGGTTGACGGAATCATACCGGTAAACTATGAAAAAATAGACTAATCTCAGGGAGGAAAAGGATAATGTCAAAATTCAGAATGCACCTTCTTGTCTGCGGCGGAACCGGTTGTCGCGCCTCGGAAAGCAATCTCATAGCTGAGAACCTGAAGAAGGAACTTGAAGAAAAAGGCCTCAGTAACGAGGTGCAGGTGATTATGACCGGTTGTTTCGGTTTCTGCGAAAAGGGACCCGTGGTAAAGGTTATGCCTGACAACACATTCTATGTACAGGTTAAACCCGAAGACGCTCCTGTAATAGTGGCTGAGCACGTCATCAAGGGAAGACCGGTTAACAGGCTGCTCTACGTTGATCCGAAGACCAAAGAGCATGTAAGCGATTCAAAGCATATGGGTTTCTACCGGAAACAGATCCGCATCGCCCTGCGCAACTGCGGTTTCATCAACCCGGAGAACATAGACGAATACATTGCCCGTGAAGGATATGCAGCACTGGGCAAATGCCTGTCTGAACTCACTCCTGAAGGCGTCATTGACATCGTAAAGAAGTCAGGACTGCGCGGACGGGGCGGCGCCGGATTCCCCACCGGATTAAAGTGGGAGATAGCATCAAGGAACAAAGCTGATCAGAAATATGTTGTCTGCAATGCTGACGAGGGTGACCCGGGAGCATTCATGGACCGGTCCGTCCTTGAGGGCGACCCGCACTCCGTGCTGGAGGCAATGGCCATCTGCGGTTATGCAATGGGAGCATCGAAGGGCCTGATCTATATCAGGGCTGAATATCCGCTGGCCATCCAGCGCCTGAAGGTGGCAATAGGCCAGGCACGTGAATACGGCGTGCTGGGCAATAATATCTTCGGAACTGACTTCAGCTTCGACATTGAGATGCGTTACGGAGCAGGAGCATTCGTATGCGGTGAAGAGACAGCGCTGATCCACTCAATGGAGGGCATGCGCGGTGAACCCACCAACAAGCCCCCCTTCCCTGCTGAAAGCGGGTTCATGGGCAAACCCTCAAACGTCAACAACGTTGAGACCTTTGCAAGTGTACCTGTTATTATAAACAAGGGCTGGGAATGGTATTCCTCAATAGGAACCGAAAAATCAAAAGGCACCAAGGTATTCGCTCTTGCCGGGAAAATTAATAATGTCGGCCTGATAGAGGTACCCATGGGAACCACACTTCGCGAGATAATCTACGAAATCGGCGGCGGCATCAAGAACGGCAAGAAGTTCAAGGCTGTACAGACCGGCGGGCCTTCCGGCGGCTGCCTGACAGAAAAGCATCTGGACACCCCCATCGACTTTGACAACCTGATTGCTGTAGGATCAATGATGGGTTCAGGTGGCATGATTGTCATGGATGAAGACGACTGTATGGTCTCCATCGCCAAGTTCTTCCTGGAATTCACAGTTGAGGAGTCATGCGGGAAGTGCGCTCCATGCCGCATCGGGAACAAGAGGGTGCATGAGCTGCTGACACACATCACCAAGGGTAACGGCACGCTGGCCGACCTTGACCGTCTGAAGAACATGTGCAATGTCATCAAGGACACTTCGCTATGCGGTCTTGGCCAGACATCACCCAACCCTGTCCTCTCGACAATGGCTAACTTCATGGACGAGTATCTGGCTCACGTTACGGAGAAGAGATGTCCTGCCGGGCAATGCCGTGACCTGATGAAGTACACCATCGATATTGAAAAGTGCGTAGGGTGTACTGCATGTGCAAGAGGATGCCCTGTCAACGCAATAACAGGCGAACGCAAAGGGCCGCACTTCATTGACCTGGAGAAATGCATAAAATGTGGCGCCTGCTTCGAGAAATGCAAGTTTGGCGCAGTGCTAATCAACTAAAGAGAGGTAGATTAACGATGGAAACAATTAAACTGACAATAGACAACAAACAGATTGAAGTCGAGAAGGGAACCACCATCCTCGATGCAGCAAGGAAGATGGGGATTGACATCCCCACCCTGTGCCACATGAAGCTTGACGATCTGAATATAGAGAACAAACCAGGCGGTTGCAGGATATGCGTAGTCGAGGTACACGGACGCAGAAATCTCTCTCCCTCATGCATCACCAAGTGCGATGACGGAGCAGTTATACGGACCCATACTCCCAGGGTATTGAATGCCCGCAGGACAGTAATGGAGTTCATCCTATCGGACCACCCGAAGGATTGCCTCATATGCCCCAAATCGGGTCACTGCGACCTGCAGGATATGGCCAACAGACTTGGCATCAGAGAGATACCCGGACAGGAGATTGCGGAGATGTCGACCTACAGGAAAGACACTTCGCCATCAATCATACGTGATCTTGACAAGTGTATCATGTGCCGCCGTTGCGAGATGATGTGCAATGAGGTTCAGACCGTTGGCGCCCTCTCGGCTGTCAACAGGGGCTTCATGGCTGTTGTTGCGCCTGCCTTCGAGCAGAACCTTGAATATTCGCCCTGCACCTACTGCGGTCAGTGTGTTGCGGTATGCCCCACGGGCGCGCTTACAGAGGTAGACCACACCCGAGATGTGCTCCGCGCCATTGTTGACCCCACAAAGACAGTGGTGGTTCAGACGGCTCCTGCAGTTCGCGCTGCACTGGGTGAAGAGTTCGGCATGAAACCAGGCACCCTTGTGACAGGCAAACTGGTTGCCGCACTCAAAGAACTCGGGTTTGACTATGTGTTCGACACCGACTTCGCCGCTGACCTTACAATCATGGAAGAGGGTACCGAGCTGCTCAACAGGCTGGGTAAGTTCCTGAAAGGCGACAAGGATGCCAATATTCCTATTCTGACCTCATGCTGTCCGGGCTGGGTGAACTTCTTTGAGCATAACTTCCCTGATCTTAAGGATGTGCCATCAACGTCAAAATCGCCCCAGCAGATGTTCGGAGCAATTGCCAAAACATACTTTGCAGATAAGATAAAAATCAAGCGTCAGGATATGGTGGTTGTATCCATCATGCCCTGCCTGGCCAAGAAGTACGAGAGCCAGAGACCGGAGTTCGCGGTCGATGGCAATCCCGATGTCGACTTCTCCATCTCCACACGTGAGCTGGCTCATTTCATCAGACAGGCTAACATCGACTTCAACAACCTGCCGGATAAGGACTTCGACAAGCCCCTGGGAGAGTCAACCGGCGCAGGCGTTATCTTCGGTAACACCGGCGGTGTCATTGAAGCTGCCGTGCGTACAGCTTACGAACTGTATACAGGCAAGAAGCTCAGCCGTCTCGACTTCAATGAACTGAGAGGCATGGATGGTGTCAGGCAAGCTACCATAGACTTTGACGGCTTCCCGCTGAACATCGGCATAGCCCACGGTCTGGGCAACGCCCGCAAGCTGCTCGACGACGTCAGAGCCGGTCGGTCGAAATTCCATGCCATTGAGGTCATGGCCTGCCCCGGCGGATGCATAGGCGGAGGCGGACAGCCACTGCATCATGGCGATTCCTCAATACTGAAGGCCAGAGCAGCGGCACTTTATGAGGAGGATAAGAACAAACCCATCAGGGTATCACACGAGAACCCATATATAATTCAGCTCTATAAGGAATTCCTTGGCGAGCCCAATAGCGAGAAGGCACATCACCTGCTGCATACACACTATTTTGACAGGAAAGCAAAGATCATCGTCAAACAGTGAGATCCTGGATAATAACATAAAATTCAAAGAGATGTCAAGTATAAAGATAGAACTGAGACAACAGGATGTTGATAAGATCAACGAGATATGTGACTCATTCAACAATGAACCGCTGGAGCTGATAAACGTACTGCACAAGACGCAGGAGCATTTCGGTTATCTCCCGGCAGAGGTACAGGAGGCCATAGCTTCAAAGATGAATATTGCAACGGCCAGGGTATACGGTGTTGTGACCTTCTATTCATTCTTCACCATGACGCCCAAGGGCAAGCATCCTATCAGCATCTGCATGGGTACTGCATGCTATGTCAGAGGCGCAGAAAAAGTGCTTGATGAGTTCAAAAAAGAGCTCGCCCTGCAGGTGGGGCAGACAACTGCTGACGGCAAATTCTCACTGTCAAGCCTCCGTTGCGTAGGCGCCTGCGGTCTTGCACCGGTGGTGCTCGTGGGTGATAAGACTTACGGCAGGGTTGCCCCCGATGATGTGAAATCCATACTCAAGGAATACGAGTAGAAAAAAAAGAGGCCGGCGAAACCGGCCTCTTTTTTTCTGGCAATAGGCAGTGGGGAGTAGGCAGTAGTGATATTGGTTGGAGGCCATAAAGCATTGCAGAATTGCGATTTGCGATTTGCGAATTTTGAATAAATCGACAATCGAAAATCTGAAATCGAAAATTCTTCTACTGCCTATTGCCTACTGCCTACTG
>DCSU01000126.1 GCA_002325785.1 Bacteroidales bacterium UBA1458
ACATCTACCAAGATTACCGCGCTATGCAACTCATTCTCTGAACATACTGAAGCCAGTTTAGTAATTATTAGAAGGTAAAACTTTCCAACCCCGGACGAACTGATTTGAACAATACCTAAATTGCTCACTGGTTAAATCGTGATGCCATGAAAAGACTTTTATCGACCATCTTCTGCAATTCAATTAACTGGCTCGACGGCAGATGAGGACGTTTGCCGAAAGGGTCATCGAATTCAACAGGAACGTGGAGTTCCGGGGCCGGCTGCCGGAGGGAATCAGCATCATGAATCCATTCCGGGGAGGAGATGATCATATCTTCGAGGTATCATCAGCTTTCTACAGGAAGTACTATAACGACAACCAGCCGAGGCGACTGATCCTCGGTATCAATCCCGGCCGGTTCGGCGCCGGGTTCACGGGGATCCCCTTCACAGACACCAAGAGGCTCACCGGCGATTGCGGCATCGCATACTCCGGCAGGCAGACACATGAACCGTCGTCGGTCTTCATCTACGAGATGATAAAGGAATACGGTGGACCGGGGAAATTTTACAGTGATTTCTATATCAACTCCGTCTGTCCGCTGGGATTTACCCACAAAGGTGTAAATGGCAGTAAGAAGAATTATAATTATTACGACCGTCCCGAACTGACCGCTGCCGTGATGGATTTCATCCTATGGAACATCAGGGAGCAGATAGCGATGGGGGTCTCTACGGAGGTATGCTATTGCCTCGGCACAGGAAAAAACGAGAAGTTCCTCCGGACACTGAATGAGAAGCATGGCTTCTTCGGGGAAATTGTTGCTCTCGAGCATCCAAGGTTCATCATGCAGTACAGGTCGGCCTCGAAGGATGAATATGTGAAAAAGTACATCTCGCTGCTGCACCTCACCTCCGGGCCTTATTCCGCAGGAGATTAAATGCACAGAGGTAGCCTCCTGCGATGGCGCCGGAGAAGCCGCCGCCGGTCCTGCCCCAGGCTGAGGCAAAATGCAGATTCTCAACCGGTTTGAATGAATCGATAACCTTCCTGCCAGGGTTCTGCGCAAAACCATATACCGCACCACCCGGATTCAAGGTATACCTCTTCACCGTTACCGGTGTGCCAACCTCAGAATAGCTTATTACATCCTTTATTCCGGGAATCACCTCTCCAAGCCTTGTGATGAAGGTCTGTGCAACATACTCTTTCTTCTGCTCATACTCCTCCTTCCCCAGGTTCTCCCAGTCGGCCAGGTAGTCGATGCAGCACACCGCACCCACACCCTTGCCCTCCGGTGCGAGGCCGGAATCTATCTGCGAATAATCTACAAATGTGAAGCTTCGCCTTGCGAAATCATCCCTGTTGTTTGTGGCAATGTCAGCCTGCGTCTTCACAGTGCTGTCATAGATGAATGTCGAATAATAACTGTGCCCCAGCTCCTTCAGCGGCCTGTCAAACCCGAAATAGACCGTCAGCAACGAGGCTCCGGTATTGAGCCCGCTGCACTCATCCTTAAGCTGTGCCCCCGGTTCCGGCGGCAGGAGGTCAGCGAGGGCAGGGATGGCATTGTTAGCCACTATCTCGCCGGCCGTGTACTCAATACTGTTCTGCGCAGGACCATTCTTTTTCCGGCAGGTCACACCTGTTGCCCTGCCATCCGTAACCGTCACCCCGGTGACAAGATGGTTCAGCAGTACCTGTCCGCCATGCGATATGATATATGCTGCCAGGTGGTCAGAGAGTCTCTGCGAGCCTCCCTTGATGAAGCTGGCACCGTTCGAATAATAGCTGCCCTCGGCAATTGAATAGTATGCCAGCGAGAGCGAGTATGGGTCATCATGGAAATATCCGAGGTTTCCCAGCAGGATAAGCTTAAGGTCTTCATTGCTGATAATTGAGTCGAGAAAAATACCTACGCTGATATCAGGCTCGCTGTCGCCTGCCGGCCTCTTTTTGGGAGTGAGCAGTTGTTCAAAGTACCTGGCAATCCCTTCCTTCTCTTCCGGGAATTTTTCCGAGAGTCGAGCTGCTGCCACCTGCGGGTCATGGGGTATAGTCACTGCGAGATCTCCCCTGATGAACCTGTAGAACTCAGGCACAGGTATAAATTCGACCTTGCCGTTTACGTCGAGCTCACTGAAGATCCTGTTCTTAATATCGCGGCCGCCGGGGCCGTCCATCTCATGCAGCCCCACCTCGAGGGTGAACGCCCCGCGTTTGAAGGTGGTGGCGCATCCGCCGGGGCGGATATGCTGCTCGATGACCAGCACCTTCATGCCTTCGCGGGCAAGCTTCGCTCCTGCTGTCAGTCCGCCCAGGCCGGCGCCTATTATGATGACGTCATAGTTCATTTTATGTCAGGAATTGGATAACGTTTGAACTCCCTGGTCCTGTCAAAAAGGTACCGGTATGTTATATAGTGTTTAACTGAGACACTTCCCACAGACACGAATATCTTGCGCATCCTGGGATTGAAGTCGCCCACCCATGAGAACTCAACCTCCTCGTAATGCGGCTTATGCTTCATCGCCTCCCTCAGTTTAAGGATAAAGCCCGACTCTATCCCCAGCCCCTGGTATTTGGGGATGACGCCCATCAGCATACCCCTGGCCCGGGTCATTGTATTTCGCTTCTTCAGCCACATGAACCTGATCATGGACCACAGGTCGAGCTTACCGTTAAGGTGTTTAAGTATCTGGTTCAGGTCGGGGAACATGAGGTATATAGCAATAGGTTTGCCTTCAAAATATGCAATCCAGATGAACTCCTCATCAAGGATTACCTTTGCTTTCTTCAGCACACTTTTGATATAAACAGCTTCAAGGGGTTCAAAGTTTACTTTGAAGGATGCCCAGGCCTCGTTGAAGACCTCTGCGAAGTCAGCAACGAATTTGTCCTCATCCTTCCATGTGAAATGTTTGAACTCATACCCGGGTTTGGCGGCCACCCACTCCGCGATCTTGCGGAACCTCGCATCGAGCGGCTTGGTTAGGTCATAGTGGAATCCCTCCATCTTATAATAGGTCTGAAAGCCATATCTCTCAAACAGCCCCTGATAATATGGAGGGTTATATGCCACCTCGAACGATGGATGTGTGAATCCGTCCACCAGCAGGCCCCAGTATTTATCTGTCTCACCGAAGTTTATGGGACCGTCCATAGCCTCCATCCCTTTCTCCCTGAGCCATTCCCTGGCAGTATTGAAGAGCATCTCAGCTGCCTTGTCGTCATCAATGCATTCAAAGAACCCTGTGCCCCCGGTGGGCTGGTCATAGGTATTTGCCATGTTAAAGTCGATAAAGGCGGCGATTCGACCTTTGAGGCTGTTGTCCTCTCCGGTGAGTACCCACCGTGCTGCCGTCCCGTGCTTATAGTAAGGATTTGTTTCAGGATCGAAGATTCCGCTGATATGGTTGTCAAGAGGACAGACCCATGTGTCGTCGTTTTTGTAGATGACCCTGGCAGTGTTAAGGAACATCCGCTCCGTTTTCCTGTCGGTGACCTCGATCAGCTTCATATAAGTGTTTTTAAGTGCAGGATAGACTATCTGTTGTAAACCTGTTCCACCACGGAGCTGTATTTTTCACTTATGAACTTCCTGCGAAGCTTGAGTGTAGGCGACAGCTCGCCTGTGGCAGGGCTCCATTCTTCCTTTACGAGCCTGAACCTGTTTATTCTCTCCGGCGGACTGAGGCGCTTATTCAGCTTGGTGACCTCGGAGGAGAAGAATGAGAGCACCTCGGGAAGGGTGATCAGCTCATCATTATTGGAATAAGAGACCTTTTTTGCCGTCTTCCAGTCTTCGAAGTATTTGAAGTTGGGAGAAATGAGTGCGCTGGCGAACTTCTCATGCTCACCAATGACCATGATCTGGTCAATGATAGGTGATTCCTTAAAGATATTCTCCACTATCTGGGGTGCGATGAACTTCCCGTTCGAGAGTTTGAATATCTCCTTCTTCCTGTCGGTGACCATCAGGAACTTGCCATCCTCCATGTGGCCCATGTCGCCTGTACGGAACCACCCTTCGTTGTCAAAGACCGATTCTGTCTGTTCGGGGTCATTGTAGTAACCGAGCATGACGTTAGGGCCTTTGCAGAGTATCTCACCGTCGTCAGCTATTTTAACCTCTACGCCCTCGATTGTCATGCCAACCGATCCCAGCTTCACCTTACCCTTTTCCGTTCTGTTGATGGTGATTATTGGAGAGGTCTCTGTCAGGCCGTACATATTTACGATCTTTATTCCGGCAGCCCAGAAGACTCTTTCCAGGCGTGGTTGCAATGAGGCTCNNGATCTTTATTCCTGCTGCCCAGAACACTCTTTCAAGACGTGGTTGCAGGGAAGCTCCTCCGCATCCTACTATGCGGACGTTTCCGCCGAGCGCCTCCCGCCATTTGCTGAAGATAAGCCTGTCGGCCAGTGTGAGTTTTCTCTCATAGAGCCAGCCGTTCTCCCCGAAGGGCTGGTACCGCAGTCCCA
>DCSU01000061.1:0-18447 GCA_002325785.1 Bacteroidales bacterium UBA1458
TGGGGAATTCAGGGGTTCTATGACCTGTTCTGGAGGGTACTGCCATTGAAAGAGATCCTGCCAAAAATCCTTATTTTAATGAGTATAGGTTTAGTTATGACATTAGCTTCCATCCGGTTGTTTAAGAAAAGGATTACAAAATTGCAGTAAGATTCAGGACCATCAGTTCATGATCGCCTTGCTTTTGCTGTCGCTCTCAACCTCGACCTTCCGGTCAAGCTTTTTAACATTCTTCCCTTTGTTGAATTTGTAAGAATACATGAACTGGATATAGGTCGAAGCATCAAATCCAATAATGTCTGTTGAGGTAAAATCAATGGTTCCAGTCTCGGTCCTGCTCAGTTTAACCTGCTTCGAAAACGGGAGTACCCAAACGAAACCAACAGTGTGGTTCTTTAGCTGTGTCTGCATACCAGGTCCATAAAACGGCAGGTTGTAAGTTTTGGATTGTGCGTTCACAGTTACCCCATTATAGCTCAGGAAGGCAAATACGGTTGTTGTCTTCTTTTTGCCAAGATTGGCAAATGCGGAGCTGGTTATGCTGTAGGAGAAGTAATCCCTGGCCGGTATGGTGACTGACTGACCAATGTACTCATTGAAATGGCCGTTATAGATCCTTGCATTTATATTTATATACCATAGCATGGCATTGATACCACCCCCCAGTTCATAGCCGTTGAGCAGGTTAAAGGGTTTGGTGAATGTGGTCAGAGTGTTGTCAACGGGAGAATTAATTACCAGAAATTGATTACCTACTTTATTTGAGAAGAATTCATTGTACAGATAAGGTGAAAAATAGTTGCTGCCAAAGTTCCAGGTGTAGGTAAGCTGGAGGCGATCACGATAATCAGGCTTCAGATCCGGATTACCCTGGGTAATATTATAGTTCTGGTCTGTTCTGTAATAGGGATACAATTCGTAAATGCCGGGCCGGTTGATTCTCCTGTTATATGTGAATTTCAGATTATGCGATGCCGAAAATTTATACTGAAGATTGACCGATGGAAGGAAACAGGTATATACCGGTTCAGTGACCGAATCAGCTTTGATCCTGCTGTTTTCTACCCGGAGCATGGCCTGGAGGCCTATTTTCTTAAGATTATAGGTAATACCGCCATAAACAGAATTTCTGAACTCTTCATAATCAAACATATTATCTGATTCCATGTTATCAATTATGAAATTATAACTCATCTGCTGGTAGTAAAGCTGATACCCTGTTTCAATTTTTGCAGACATCCCTAACGGGTGGACATAATTCAGTTTAGCGGAATAGTAATTGCGGTTATTCAGATTGTTCTCCAGCCGCGAATAGGTATCTATTGCCTCATCAGTATCATAGACGTACCTTGTATTGGTGAAATCATTTCTCTCATCTGATTTGAACCTGTAATAAGTGTTCTCAGAGGTGAATTCCTGAATAGGGTTTTTAAATGTCTTTTTGTAAAACAGCGATACTGATGACTCATCGCTTCCAAAGCCGGTATATGTTTCGGAAGAGATCGTATTCAGGGGTAAATTGTTTTTGTAAAGAGTGGTACTGCTTCCCAGATCAATGTCCTGGTTTAAAGGTTTATAGCTTGCGTTAAAGCTGATGCTGTTTTTATCGTTGATATAATAATCGAATCCGCTGTTGATTGTTGACATCGTTACTTTTATACCTCCATCCCCGAACATACTGACCGTAGAATCGATCATTGCGAAACGGCTTTCAGTAGTATTGGTTATGTCAAGGCTCTGCGAAAAATTGAAGGCAGTGATATAAAATGTTATTTTACCCATTGCATAATCAAGACTGCCTGATACCTGGCTGGTTATCTTATTAAAGGGCTTGAGATTAAGACCAACATTTCCGTTCACCCCATACCTGGCTTCTTTCTTAAGGATAATGTTTAATACGCCGTCAATGTTCCCTTCGTATTTACCTGACGGATTGCTGATAATTTCAATAGTTTCGATATCTGAAGGAAGGAGCCTGGCAAGGAATTCCTTGTCGCGTTGCCTGCCATCGACCTGGATTATAAAATTACTGCTGCCGTTAAGCGTGACATTATTCTGAAAATCGACATTGACCTGGGGTATTTTTTTCAGGAGATCGTAACCGTTAATTGCGGTTTTGGATACTACGGAAGGAATGGCATAAACGGTCCTGTCAACCATTTCCTTGCCCTTGAGACGCTCCCCAACCACCATAACTTCACCTATGCTGGCGGTGGTTTCGCTTAAAAAGATGGTATCAGCTACGACTTCAGGAGTGCCTGCCTCAACAGCAACTTCTTTGCCGCTGGTTTGATAACCGACAAAACTTACCCTGATATAATAGTTACCGGGATTGACATTTTCAAGCAGGTAACCTCCGTCGGTCAGGGTAATAACGCCGGTTATCATTGTCGAATCAGGCAACTGTACCAGCCCGACAGTGGCAAACGGTAAGGGTGTTTTATCTGACTCAAGACATACTGTTCCCCTAATGTTTTGAGCCTGAACGGAAACTGAGGTTACAAGAATTAATACTACTAAATACTTTTTCATTTTCCCTTTTATTGAATTTACTGCAATGCAATGACTTTTGATTCGCCGTTGATATCCATGGGCATCTTCATGCTAAATCCCGGGGCGCTGATGTCCAGATTTCCAGTTATATGAGTCTTCCCGTTGTCTTCAACTTTCAGCCCGGTAAGCAGGTCAATCACCAGGTTTGACCTGGTCAATCCTTTTATATCGTCATAGGTTACCGTGGCACCACCCGATTCAATAGGAACAGCATTCGCTGCCGTTCTGATGATTGATTCGGAGGTTATGTTTGCCCGGGAACCTTCGATTCTGTCAAGTTTATATGTAGTTGCAATCTCAAGCATCATACCTCCTGAGCTTATCTTCTGGAGGATTTCCCAGGTATCGCCCGGGGCGACCAGTCTGGCCGGCAAAGACCATGTAAACATCTCAATCATTGTCTTTAACTCGCTGTCGCCAACCGAATTAACAATCTGCTTTTTAACGGCATCAGCCGTCGGCCCGGTAATGGCAATGGAACTTGTGTCTTTCAGAACCATGTCAGTCAGCATCTTCAGATTGACAATCTCAACCGGCTTGCCTGCGAAATCCATCTTAACATACAGGGCGTTTTTGCTAAGCCGGTTCATTATGCATGACAAAACATCAGCCGTTTCTGCCGATTTGATATCCCCTTCATTTACAGAACTGAAACTGACCGTTTTCCCCATTGTGTTTGTATTGGTAATCAGTGTATCAAAACGTACTTCCGTGATCAGATAATCAGCAGTCAGGTCAATCATTTTGAGTGACATGGTATAATTGACTTTGGATTCCGTGGTTTGCTGAACACCATTTATCGTTTGCGTGACGGTCTGCTCCGAGACAGACCTGAGCCTGTAGACCTTGTTTTTCTCCAGGTTCAACTTCAGGTTGGCAGGGTTCTGCGCCATAATTGCAACACAGGACATGATTGCGGTAACAGACAGGATAATTTTTTTCATAAGGTTGTTGTTAAGGTTTATCAATAAGGGTCAAAGCTATGTCAGCGACAGAGGTTTAAGAATGATTTGTCGGTGAACGGAGGAATTACTCTTGCGAACAGCAGGTTTAGTGGCCGTACGCTACCCGCCATATTCGACATTCAAGGAAAAGCTGATCAGATTTTTAATGAGATAGAATCCAATCTCTCCTGATAGCGGGTTGTGTATATGTTTTATGCTTAAATTGCAGTAATATTTGCCTTATTAACAGGTAATAAAAACAGGTTGTATGAAAAGAGGAAGCATGAAACTGATGTTATTTGCAGTGGTCATCTCCACTAGTGCAAATTTAACGGCCCAGCATTCACTGGAAAAAATCTGGCAGACCGATTCGACACTTAAGGTTCCTGAATCTGTTCTCTATGATGCAGTGGCCCGTGTTTTATATGTCGCGAATATTGGCGGTTCACCGGAAGAGAAGGATGGTAACGGCTCAATAGCAAAAGTTGGCCTGGACGGGCATATCATTGATAACTACTGGATTACCGGGCTGGATGCCCCCAAGGGCATGGGCCTGTATAAAAATCTGTTATACGTGGCCAACATTACTGAGGTCGTGGTAATAGATATCGATAAGACATCGATAGTGCAACGCATTCCAGTTGAGGGATCTGCATTTCTGAATGATGTAACCGTTGATTCCGAGGGCGTCGTATATGTAAGTGATTCAAGGTCGAACAGGGTGCACAGAATTGCAAACGGAACAGCAACCGTGTTTCTTGAAAACATAAGAAATGCAAATGGTGTTCTGGCGGTTGACCGGGATTTGTATATCTTATCAGATGGAAGACTGCTGAGAGCCGATGCTGACATGAAACTGACAACTCTTGCAGAGGGAATGGACGGAAGCACTGACGGAATCGAGATGGTAATAGACGATGAATTCATTGTCAGTTGTTGGAGCGGCATCGTTTATTATGTAAAAGCCAACGGATCAAAAGAGGTCCTGCTTGACACCCGGGATCAGGGAATGAACTCTGCAGATATCGGGTACGATGAAGAAAACAGGATTCTCTATGTACCCACTTTCTTCAAAAACTCCGTCTTTGCGTATCAGTTAAAATAAAGACCCATCGGAAGGATAACAGGTCTTACCCCGATCCTGTCAGAAGTAAATGCGCATGAAGAGAAGCCGGCAGTGCACTGTCTATTATGTAAAAGAAAACCGCGATGAAGTGTGAGACACTTCCGGCGAGAACCATCAGATGCCACACCAGGTGGGCGTACCTGAAACGGGCCACCCGGAAGAAATAGATGCCCGCCGAGTAAAACAGCCCACCGATCAGTATCCACATCCAGCCCATAAACGGTAACTTCCTTATAAGAGGCACCAATGCTATCAGTACCAGCCATCCCATTGATGCATAAAGAACTATATTATAAAACCCGACCCCGGTGTTATACTTCACCGGCTTAAGCAGCTTAAGGACTATGCCAATGACTGCCAGTCCCCACTCCAGGCCGAAAATGACCCATCCGAATGGTCCGTGGAGGGTTATCAGTGCCATGGGGGTATAGGTTCCGGCGATAAGCATAAAGATGGCTATCTGGTCTACTGTGAAGAAGAACTCCTTTGTACGGCCTGCCGGGAGCCAGTGTGTGAACATGGATGAGAGGTATAGTATGACGAGAGTCGCCCCAAAGATGGCAGTTGATACTATGTGCCATACTGTTCCGACCCTGGCCGAGTATACCACCATCAGAACCAGTGCTGCTACACCGAGCAGTGCCCCGGCAAGATGTGAGAGGGCATTGGCCAGCTCTTCTCCCCTTGTGAACTTACCCTGTTCGTCCGTTGCTGTCTCAGTTTCTTTCACTACCGCTAATATAAATAGTTGTTGCATGCGGCCTGATGTCAAAAAAAAAAGCTAACCATCAGGCGGGCATTCTTTTTGCTTATTTCAGGCGACCGGGTTTTCCCGTTGAGGTCACATATAGGATATACCGATAATTTCAAAAACAATATCTGACCTGTCTCGCTTTAAAGTGACTTTGTCTCCGGCTTTCTTATTTATCAATTCTCTGGCCAAAGGTGATATGAATGATAGTTTGCTTTTGGCAATGTCTGCTTCATCAACGCCTACTATCTGAAAAGTCTGTATTTTCCCGGACTGTTCATTTTTGAGGGTCACTGTTGCACCGAAGGTTATTTCATCCTGAGGTTGCTCTGAGGGATTAACCAGTCTGGCTTCAGCAATCCTGCTATTCAACAACTGCAGTTTTGCATTGATATGATTCAGGGCAATGCGTTTCTCATTTTCGCTGGTGCTGCTCAGGGTCTCTTTTTCATTGATCAGTCTCTCTTTTTCACCCAATAACTGATCCATTCCGCCCCGGGTGACAAAGTTTATTACACCTTCCGGCAGAAATGCCCTCTGTGGTACCATCGGTACTTCTTCCTGGTCGTCTTCCTTGACAAATCCTCTGCTCATGGCTGATGGGTCCTGAGAAATAAAATTACCGATTATAGCAGATATTCAATCGATTTCACTCTGTTGTTTAGGTATACAGATTCTCGGCAGGCCGTTCCACAAGTTAAAATAAACCTTTTTTCTTCTTTGAATATCACGGAATGGCATTAGTCTGTCTTCAAAGGCTATGGTCGACGGCTTCCTTCCCTGTTACTTTCTTCGGAAGGAATTAATTATAGTTAATGATCCGTCGGGACTCGTTCGGCTTAGATTCATTGCTTCGTCTTTATATTCAAAGCTCCAAACCACATCCATGACCTGTTCGCCGATATTTAGCGAAAGGATTAATTTTCCCTCAGCTAATTTCCAGGTGCCTTCATAAGTATCCAGGGTACCTGTACCAGACATATTGCTGGTCATTTTGAATTTACCGTCTTCCATAAAAAAGTAGTCGCTGACGGCGCTATCAGCCTTCATTTGGTCCTCCGTCATAGTCTGCTCACCCTCAGCGTTGACATAAGTCATTTCAAACATTGTCCAGGTGCCTGTCAGATCAATGTCCTGTGCCCAGCAAGCGCTGAATGACAGGAAGCATAGCAAAATAATTACAGTTGTCTTCATGATCTTTCTTTTTCGTCATTTTACACGAATGAATATTGGAGTAAAGTTATACCCCGGAGAACCCAAAGTCAATTATTTTTTAAAGTGTAAAAATGACAGGCAAAGAGGGTAATCAGGCCAACGGTCAGATTGTGGCTCATTCTCATTTATATCAGTTTTACTGTTCTATAGGTATCAAACGGAGAATATATCCGGGGGTTTCAATTGCGAAATAGATAAACCCGTCCCGACCCATAACCATGTTGCGAACCCTCCCTATCCCCTCAAGCAGTTGCTCGCGGTGAATGACCTGGTTGTTCTCTATTTCAACCCTTTCAAGGTGCTTCAGAGGCAGTGAGCCAAGGAAAATGTTATTTTTCCAGTTTGGGTACCGGTCGCCGGTCACGAAGGTCATGCCGCAGGGACCTATGGAGGGTGTCCACTGGAAGACCGGCTGTTCCATGCCTTCCTTTTCTGAGATGTGAGTAAGGATGGTCCCGTCGTAATTTATGCCGTAAGAGATAACCGGCCAGCCATAATTTAGTCCTGGTTTAATAAGATTCAACTCATCTCCGCCGCGCGGTCCGTGTTCCGAAACCCAAAGTTCGCCTGTGAGGGGATCGAAGCAGGTCCCCTGCGGGTTGCGGTGGCCGTAGCTGTAGATCGAAGCCAGGGCTCCGGGAGAATTGATAAACGGATTGTCAGCCGGGATTGATCCATCGTCATTCAGCCTGTGGATCTTGCCATTGTGATTATCAAGCTTCTGTGGGAAGTCGAAATGCTGCCCCCGGTCGCCGATGCCGAAAAAGATATGTCCTTTGCCGTCAAATGCAATCTTGCATCCAAAGTGATAATTCCGGTCTGTGGCCGGTTCGCCTTTGAAGATTACCTGCTGGTCGACGAGTCTTAAGCCATCAAGTCTTGCCCGCATTATTGCAGTATTGCCAGTTGGCCGGGCACTACCCTCATCCAGATATGAGTATGAAAAGTAGATCCATCCATTTGTGTTATAATCGGGGTGAAGGGCAATGTCAAGCAATCCGCCCTGACCTATGGCCATAATAGCCGGCAAACCTTCAACCGGGGCCGAAAGGTTACCTCCTGAGAAGATATACAGGTCACCGGCGCGTTCTGATATAAGCATATCCCCGTTTGGGAGAAAAGCCATACCCCACGGTACACTCAACCCGGTAACAACAGTATCCAATGTAAACTTCTGAACCTCCGACTCAATAATTCTGTCAGCAGTGAGGGCCGGCAGCAAAGTGCCCCTGTCGGCCGGGATCCCTTGTTTTACGTAGACTGCCAGCTCTTTTATCTCTCTGTTTGTAAATGTTTTCTGAAAAGCAGGCATCCCAATGTTCTCAATCCCGAACTTAATACTATTGAAAGCTGAGGAGGTGCCCTCTTCCTCCATCCAAGCCTTTGCGGCAAATTTCTCGAGATTGGCACCATGGCAACCGGAGCATAATTTCTGGTAATTTGCTGCTGCGGTTATCTTTCCTCCTGCGTTATCAGCCGGTTTAACCGGAATAAGTATGTAGGCAGCGAATAGGATAACCGTTGTCAGGAGAACTGCTGTAATGATATGTGATGGTTTCAATTTCTGCAATTTGACATCACAAAATACAAAAAATGAGATCGCAAAACAAGCTTTTAATGGATGAGCACCGGATCTATTTAGGACTGAGCAGCTGGAAAAGCAGCCATGAGACCCCGAGGGTGAAAATAATATTGAAGGTCTGGGCAATCAGGAAACTGTAGAATGGCTTTTTGCTTTCCATGTGCCTGAAATCGGCGAAACGGGTCTCCAGCCCAATGCTGACGAATGCCAGGTTAAACCAGAAGGTGCTGAATGACTTGATCACTTTTCCGGAAGATTGCGCTGTTTCGGGGCTTAACAGGAATGAGAAAACAAGCGAGGCCAGAATAAAGCCAAGCACGAACTTCGGGAAGCGTTCCCAGATTATACTGGCAGGAACATGCTTTCCTTTTTCACCTGCTCCCCTGGTTCGGTAGGCCCAGAAGATTGAGATTGCAAACGCTGCCACTCCCAACAGGACATTCTGTGAGAACTTAACGATTGTGGCATATTTGAGCCCTTCCTCTCCGGCGATGGTTCCCGCGGCAACTACAGCCCCGGTGGTATCTATTGTACCTCCCAGCCATGCTCCGGTGACAATCTCAGAGAGCCCCATCCATTTTGCAATGATGGGAAGAAAGATCATCATGGGGATGGCTATTATGAGGACCAGTGAGATGATGAATGAGAGTTTCTTTTTGTCGCCGTTGATGGCTCCCGCTGTTGCTATGGCAGCTGAAACGCCGCAGATCGAGACAGCGCTGGCCAGCATGGTTGAGAATTCATCGTCAATCTTCATCTTCCTTGAGAGCCAGAAGGAGAAGTACCAAACCACAGACACCACTATTACTGCCTGTATCATCCCGAAGGAACCGGCAGTCAGAATGTCCTTGAAGAGAATAGTGGCTCCAAGCAGCACGAGTCCAATCTTCACATACAATTCAGTCAGGGCCCCTGCCCGGAGCCATTCCGGTAGTTTTACCAGGTTGCCGATAATGAGACCAAGGAGCAGGGAAAAGAGGACTGTCTCAAGTCCCAGGTTTTTAAATCCGGCGTATGATGAAATGAACTGTGCCAGAATAGCCAGAAAGAAAACGGCAAGAAAACCTAATATGAATTTTTTCAGCTTGTCACCGCTTAGAATTACTCCTGTCACCGAGATGATGCCGAAGATAACAAAGGTGTAGAGGGCTGACATCCAAAGCGATGAGGCGCTGAATATGCCTGGCATATCCTGGTTGCTGCTCCATCCGGCCTTACCGCCGAAGGTGGGTGTGCCGATGCTGTAACCGGCTATTACTACAAACAGTATAAGGATGAAGCCTGTAACAACAGAGGCCCAGTCCTGTCCGATAATTAATTTCCCCGGGCCGGTGGTCTTCTTATTTTCTGTCATGGTCAATTGGGTTACTATCAGGTCAGAGTATCAGATTCAGCATTAAAAATTTGGTGCTGCAAATATGATAACAATTAGGTTCGGAAACCTAAGCATAAAATGGTATTCTTCACCCGCCTGAATGTGTTGACAGAATGTAAGCGTGCCCGGGCATCAGATGCCCGAAATAAATTTCCTGATCCGGCATGAACCGTAATCCGGGAGACAGAATTATTTAAGGATGCCCAAAGCGATACCGGCCACAGGCGAAACACCCGAGAAATCGATATTAAACCAGTTCTTATATCGGGTGAATCCTTCCTCGCCCTTGTATTTGCTTAGCCTGATGTTTCCTCCGGCAAAGATATCAACAGAAAGTACCTTGAACAGAGGGAGTTTCATACCGACAATGACACCTCCGGCGAATATATTCAGGTGTTGTATTATCTGCTTATCAACCAATTCAAATTCACCCGGTTCCACCTCTGTATACTCCCTTGTAAAACCTGTTATTTTCATGTTCCTGTATGTAACCTGTGGTGCTGCATAAAGTCCCCGGGGCGCTTTCTGCCTCTCATTATGATTTGCCAGGAGGTAGTTCCGGAACTGGATGTTAAATCCTCCACCGGCCATCACTTCTCCTTCATATGGTTGATACATTTGGGTCGCTGCATCAAAGTATGCAAAGCTTTGGTTAGAGAAGTAGTAGTTTGAGATGCCCTGTGTTGTCGAGTAGGTTGCCATTCCGCCAACATTTACCGAAAATCTGCTGTTCAATACTCTCTCGTATGAGAGACAGAATGTTCCCTCCATCAGTTTGACAGGATCAAGAGCTATAACAGATTTATAAGCAGGGATAAAAACCGGTTCCGGATCAGGCGTCACCACAGGTTGATATTCAACGGTTCTCACTACCTCATTCTCCCGGGCTTCCTTTAAGAAAGAGTCCATCTCATTTATTTTTGTAGTGATCTCCTGCGGGTCAAAATCCATGGAGTCGATTTTGGCGCCAATCTCTTCAAGCTTAACGTCAAGTTCTTTGGGTTTCGATTCCCAGAGTTTGATTTTTACATCAAGAAGTTCAAGTTTTGAATCGAGAAGCTGTAGTTTCAGGTCAAGCATTTCCGATTTCTGTGAAATGGTATCCTGTCCGTTGGCAGGAAGCCCGGAGGCCATAACAAGCAGAAATCCAACAGTAACTGTTAAACAGGTCAGGTTTTGTTTCATGGTAATAAGTGTTTGATTATTAATTCGGTTAAGTCAGGGTGTGAAAATTTTAACACGAGAATATGCGCAAATATCCTGCCAATTATGATTCAGGAAATAATCCGGATGAACAAATATTTATTTTCACCCTGTAAAAGCTATCGGTGAAGAAATATTTCATTATCCTCGGATCCCTTCAGGCCTTTACGATGAAATGAAATTCAACGACATCCACGGGGAGAATATTATTGTCGACGGCGGCATGACCGGCAAGATGATTTACGAGCCGTAACGGCGAAAACAGTTTGGCAAAAACATCCTGTGTGACAATTCTTTTTCTACTTTTGCAGCCCAAATGCATAATGAAACGGAAGAAATAAGAAACATTGCCGTGATTGCTCACGTAGACCACGGCAAGACTACGCTTGTAGATCGCATACTGTTCCAGGTAAAGCTTTTTCGCGACAACCAGGTAATGGGGGATCTGATACTCGACAGCAATGACCTGGAGAGGGAGAGGGGAATAACCATTCTGGCAAAGAATGTCTCCGTACGCTATAAAAATGTCAAGATCAATATTATAGACACCCCGGGCCACGCCGATTTCGGAGGTGAGGTAGAGAGGGTTCTGAACATGGCCGAAGGGGTTCTCCTCATCGTGGATGCCTTTGAAGGCCCGATGCCACAGACCCGGTTTGTACTGCAGAAAGCTCTGGAGCTCGGACTCAAGCCCATCGTAGTGATCAATAAGGTTGACAAGCCGAACTGCAAGCCCGAGGAGACCCAGGAGAGCGTCTTCGACCTCATGCACAGCCTGAAGGCGACAGAGGATCAGCTCGACTTCCCGACAGTTTACGGGTCATCAAAACAGGGATGGATGGGTCCCGACTGGATGAATCCTACCACCGACGTCAGCTACCTGCTTGACATAATTATAAGCCATATCCCGGCGGCTGCGAAGACTGAAGGATCACTGCAGATGAGAATCTCCTCGCTTGACTATTCATCATACATGGGGCGCATTGCAGTAGGAAAAATAAAGAGAGGGACTCTCGTCCCCGGCAGCCAGGTATCATTGATCAAACGAAACGGTGCCATGATGAAGAACACTGTCAAGGAGGTCTATCTATTTGAGGGTCTGGGGAAGGTGAAGACGAAGAAGCCGGTCCACTCCGGTGAGATATGCGCTGTGTTCGGCATGGAGGATTTTGACATAGGTGACACCATTGCCGACGGTGATGCACCGGAGGGTCTTCCTTATATGCAGGTGGATGAGCCAACCATGAGCATGCTCTTTACATCGAACAACTCACCCTTCTTCGGCCGTGAGGGTACGCTGGTAACATCGCGGCAGCTCAGGGACAGGCTCTTCAGAGAGACCGAGAAGAACCTCGCCATGAGGGTTGAGGAGACCGATGCGGCAGATACCTTCATGGTCTTCGGCCGCGGAATTCTTCACCTATCCATTCTCATTGAGACGATGCGTCGCGAAGGCTTCGAACTTCAGGTGGGACAACCAAAGGTCCTGATAAAAGAGATCGACGGTATCAAGCATGAGCCCATTGAGGTTCTTACCGTGCAGGTGCCTGAAAATTTCGCGGGCAAGGTCATAGATCAGGTCACCCAGCGGAAGGGGGAGATAGCCAATATAGAAGTAAGGAATGACCGTGCACATATTGACTTCAGGATTCCTGCCAGGGGAATCATCGGACTGAGAAATCAGGTGCTGACCGTAACCGAAGGCGAGGCAGTCATGGCCCATCGCTTTGACCTGTTTGAACCGTGGAAGGGAGAGATGGCTGTAAGACGCAATGGCTCGCTGATAGCTATGGACACGGGGACAGCTGTGGCCTATGCAATTGATAAGTTGCAGGACAGGGGCAGGTTTTTCATCTTCCCCGGTGAGGAGGTATATATGGGTCAGGTCATAGGTGAAAACACCCGCCAGGATGATATAGTGGTCAACGTCACCAAAACGAAGAAGCTCACCAACATGAGGGCTTCAGGATCTGACGACAAGGCACTGCTGACACCCCCGGTCCGCTTCTCCCTCGAGGAGGCAATGGAGTACATTGCATCAGATGAATTTATCGAAATCACCCCGAAATCGATGCGCCTGCGGAAAATCAAGCTTGATGAGAACGACCGGAAGAGGGCAAAGATGAAATCAGAGTGAACCTGCCTCTGACAGATTTCAGTGGTGTGGAATGGAACAGGTCAGACTGAATGACTCTTTGTCTTCAGTAAGATATCATTTAGTGACATCTCCTTGTTGTTCAGATAAAGATTATTATGAAAATGATCAAGTTTCTTAAGCAGGTATGATAATGTATTCACTTCCTCATTGTTCAGGTTCCCGGCTATAATTTCTGAAACATCGCTCATCAGGGGAAGTATCCTTATAATTTCATCCCTTCCGTGATTTGTAATTGATATCAGTTTACCTCTTCCGTCATTTCGGTCAGCCCTTTCCTTTATCATGCCTTTATCAATCAGTCGCCTGATGATCTCTGTACCTGTTGTCTTTTCCATTACCTGACGTTTAATTAGTTCGCTTTTTCGCAGGCTCTTGAAAGTCATAAGGGTGATGAGAAAAGCGAATTCATCAGGGTTATGCAACAGGCTGCCCTGCATTGCCTGCCTCAGGTATCCCCTTGCATAACGGTTCAACAGAACGATCAGGATAGAAATATCACTCAGGGTCTTGTTAGTATATTCAGGTACACTATCCCTGAGCTCTCCTGATATGTTTCTCATTTCAAGACTACCTCTGCCTGTATTTTTATTGAGATAACCCACGAACTCACTCAGTGAAAAATCAGCACGGGTGCCATTCTGATTTTCAAACTCAAAAAAATGATTAAGCACTTTGATGATTATTTCATTCCTGGTCATGTCGGCCGACTTTAGGATTTGAACAACTATGCTTTTAAATAGTTCGGTATTGTATTAAAAAATCAATAATTAAACAAAAATGTACTTAAGTTGTTTTTCCTCAAATGACCAACTGAAATGGAAATAGCCGCAAGCATTAAAGGAGCGAGCAAGGAGTACCGGACTGGTGATAGTGTGATTACGGCACTAGAACCAACAACCTTTGATTTCATGAAAAATGAGCTTACGCTTATTATAGGTCCCTCCGGGTCAGGCAAGACTACTTTGTTGTCACTTCTTGGGTGTGTTGTTTTCCCGACCACCGGAGAAATAATTATCAATAATATTCCCGTAAAAAGTTTAAGCGAGGCGGAGCTTGCGAAAGTACGGCTGAAGCATATCGGATTTGTATTCCAGAATTTCAACCTGATTGCCCCGCTGAATGCTCTTGAGAACGTCATGCAACCTCTCAGGCTGGCAGGTTTAGGTACAAGGGAAGCAAAGCAGAAGGCAGAGGATGCATTGAAGAAGGTAGGCATGCAGGATCGCATGAAAAGCCTGCCGAAAAACCTTAGCGGAGGGCAACAGCAGAGAGTGGCAATAGCCCGTGCACTTGTCACTGAACCTTCGGTAATGCTATGTGATGAGCCAACTGCATCGCTTGACATCAAAAGCACAGCCATTGTAATGGAAGAGCTTAGAATGTTGTCATCTTCCGGAAAGTCGGTAATTGTTGTTACCCACGACCTCCGCCTCAGGAAATTTGCTGACAGGATAATCTATGTCAACAACGGAGTTGCGTCTGATAAGCCGTCAGATGAAGATTTAATTCATGAATAAATTACAAAACAGATATTAAAGCTATGAAAATCAGAGAAATAAGGAATACGGTCTTGATGGTACCCATATTGTTTCTTGCAGGCTGCAGCGGCAACAGTGAATCAGGCGAGAAGGGGCCGGATAATTCTTCTGTAAATACTTCAATTGTCGAGGTATTGCAGGTAGTAGGCGTTGGAAAAGTTGAGCCGGAAACAGAGATCGTCAGTCTGGCGGCTGTCACGGGGGGAGTTGTGAGGAAGCTGCATCATAACGAAGGCGACACTATTAAGAAGGGTGAAATCATTGTGCAACTAGATGACGAGCTTGAGGTTATTACAGTTGCCAGGTACAGGAGTCAGTTTATGTCTCAGAAATCGCAGAAAGAAGTGGATGTAATGAACCTGAAAGATTCTGAAATCAGGCTGGCAAATAAGGAACGACTCCTTAAGTCGGTGACCGGACTTGTGGACAAGGGTGCAGAAACGAAGCAGACCCTTGATGACCTTGAGACTGACGTTGCGGTTCTCCGGCTGACGGTTGACCGTAACAGGGCAATGGTAACCCTCGCAGAGAGCCGGCTTCAGGAGATGGCCGAGCAGATGAGGTTTGCAGAAGCCGAATCAGGGAGAAAGACACTCAGATCTCCTTATGATGGCGTTCTCCTGGATATACATGTTAACGAAGGCCAGGCGCTGAGCCAGTTTGAACCCTATGCGGAAGTTGCCCCTTCGGGCGCCATGACAGTAAGGACTGAGGTTGATGAGCTTTTTGCCGACAGGCTTACAAACGGGCTTGATGCAGAGATAAGATTTATCGGTAGTGATTCCGTATTAACGACAGGGAAGGTCATCTTTGTGTCACCTTATCTCAAGAAAAAATCACTTTTTTCAGGCAAGGTAAGCGAGCAGGAGGACAGGCTTGTCCGGGAGGTCAGGATTAAAATTGAGGAGAGTGCCAGCCTTATTCTCAGCTCAAAAGTTGAGGTTGTTATTAAACTTAACGGAAGGCAGTCATGATAGCTTCGGCATTAAGGTTCATCAGATATGATAAGATCAAGAGCCTTGGGGTGATCATAGGTATTGTCATCAGCATCTTTCTCATTGGTCAGCAGATAGGTGTTCTCAGATTTCTGACCGGCCTGATGGGAGGACTTGTTGGAAATTCACGACAGGATATTGGACAGATATGGGTTGTGGACAACATTACCAGGAATGCAAACGAACTTTCTAAACTCGATGAAAGCCTTGTCAGGGAACTCAGATCAATTGATGGTGTAAAAAACACATATCCAATTGTTGTATCTGCAGCATCAGTCAAGTTTGCCAACGGAAAACTTTCCCCTGTCCTGATAATAGGCAGTGAAGCACCCATGTTTGTTGCCGGGCCGAGACCTGAAAAGATTATTGACGGAGATATTCTGTCACTGAATGACGATGAGACATTCTCTGCCGAATACTATGATCAGTCGCAGTTTGATTACCCGATTGAGTCAGGCACACGGGTCGAGATAAACGGGAAGAGTGCGGTAATAAAGGTGCAGACGAAAAATGCGAGGGGTTTTGCAGGTTCGTTTTTTTATACAAATCTTTCCAAGGCCCGTTACTACACTTCATTTCCGGAATCAAAAGTCAGTACAATAGCTGTAGAAGTCGATCCCGGATATGCAGTTGATGATGTGGTCGAGAATATCAACAATTCGGTTTACGGAATTAAGGCGTGGAGCGCGGAAAAGTTAAGAAAATCCACAGTCAGCTATATAACCGTATCGTCAAATATAGGTACAAGCATTGGGTCACTCGTGATTTTTGCCGTTATCAGCGGATTCTTTATAATAGGCCTTACACTCTATTCATCTGCCGTTGACCGTATGAAAGACTATGGAACACTGAAAGCTATTGGTGCAACAAACTGGTATATCACAAAACTTATCGTCACACAGTCCTTCCTTTTTGCTGTAACAGGATTTGCCATTGCCATGCTGCTGCTTGAGGGCTTCAGGGCAGGGGTGACAAATTCAGGGCTTGTGATAAAATACTCATTCATAGAGTATGCTGTTCTTTTCCTGGTAACAGTTTTTATCTCTGTCGGCAGTTCTTTTTTCTTTTCAGTCAGAACGATCAGGAACGTTGAACCAGCTGCGGTTTTTCGCACTTAACTCTTAAAGCGGGACAAAAAATGAAGAATTTGAAGGTTTATATATCAATTGCTATTTTGGCATCATCATTTAATATGTCAGGTCAGCAGGTCAGCCTGCTGGCATGCATTGATTCTGCACTGGCAAACAAAGCGAATATTCAGGCAGTAAAAACAGATTTTGAGATTGCCAGGCTTGAAACCTCTGCTGCATGGCAGAGATTCCTGCCTGACCTGTCAATCAATTACAATTACAGGTACAATCCCCTGATCCCCGCTCAGATAATACCGGTCGGTCAGTTCAACCCGGTACCTACCGATGAAAAGAGACCGATAAAATTCGGGACTAACTGGCAGCAGACTGCCGGGGTAAGCATTTATCAGCCGATAATTGATTTTACGATTAACAGCAGGGTGGAGGAGAGCAGGATAAATGAGAAAATTAAGAATTCTGATGTTGAGGAAGCGGAAAGAGACCTTATAACGGAAGTGCTGAAGAGTTATACAACTATATGGCTCTATAAGGAAAGGCTGCACTCTGCTGCACTGGATACATTAAGGACTTTTCAGACAAGAGAGCTTATAACGGCAAGAGATGATGAGGGAAAGGCACTTAAAACAGAAATCAACAGGGCAATCATGAACCACAATAACGCCCTTTCTGATTATCACGGAGCCCTGGCCTCGCTGGCAGGAGAGAAGATCTATATGGGCTACCTGACAGGGATATCTCTTGATCTGTTATTTGATGGCATTTTTGATTTTACTCCGTTTTCTGAAAGTATAATGGAAAGGAACATTTCTGAACTCTTGATTGACTCAGCACCATCGGTAAGAAACCTGATGTTCAGGGAGGAGCTTCTCAGGCAACAACAGAAGTCGGAGAAGGCTGTCAGAATGCCAACTGTGGGCATTGACGGCTATCTCGGTGCCAACCAGTATTCTGACAGTTTTAGTCCTGCTCTTGCTGAAAGCTGGTATGGGAGCAGTTTTATAGGTCTCAGCGTCAGGCTCAACATCCTTTCAGGAACCGTCAGCAGTAACAGGCTGAAACAACTTAAGCTTAAATCACAGGGAATCCGGGCAGAGCTTGAAGATGAGATCAGTTATGTGTCAACCAACAACAGCAAGCTTGCTCTTGAAGTCAAAAATATTGACTATCAGGTTGCTATGGCTAGTGAGAACATCTCACTTTACGAAGAGAATATTAAGCTGGAGCAGGAGAGATACAATGAAGGACAAAAAAACTCTTATGATCTTCTGGCAGAGGAGATCGAGCTTCGCAAGCAGATTGCAGCCTACAATGAAAAACAGGCGCAGCTTGCATTCAAGAAGATTGAGTTGTTAATTAATTCGGGCAATATTTATTCTTTCATTGAAATGCTGAAGTGATATGATGTGGCGTATTTTTCAGTATTTAGGTAAAACAAAAAAACCGGCGGATTGATCCGCCGGTTTTTTTCTCAGCCTTTTATATTACTTACTTGCGACCTGCACCGGTACCTTTGACAGTAGCCGGACGGTTTGTCCTGACGCTTTTGGCAGCGCCTTTGTTTTTTGTTGCAGTCTTAGCCTGCTTCATCGATTTCTGGGCCTCGCCCTGAAGTTTGGCCTGTTCCCTGACCATCTCACCTTTTCCTTCACCAGCCTGTACCTGAGCCTGTTTGGCTGTTTCGCTGACTGCCTCACCATGATTCTGTGTCCTTGTCTGGGTCTGTGTCATGATCGGGTCACCACTCTGTGTCTGATCCTGGGTCTGTTGTTTAGTCTGTGTCTTGGTCCTTGTCTGAGTCTTTGTCATGATCGGATCACCGCTCTGTGTTTGATCCTGCACCTTAACCTGCTGCTTTGCCTCGATCCTGAGTTGCTTCTTGGTTTTTGTCTGGGTCTGGAGGGGTTCTGAGGTCTGGG
>DCSU01000061.1:18524-18755 GCA_002325785.1 Bacteroidales bacterium UBA1458
GGAAAAAAGAAGAAAAATTTAGTTCCTTTCTCCGGTTCGGACAGAACTCTTACAGCTATGTCATGAAAATCGGCTATTGATTTGGTTATTGCCAGCCCTATTCCGGTGCTGTCGCCTCCCGGGTCAAGCCTGGTGTTGAAGCGTGAAAATAACTTGTCAAGCTGTTCCGGTGTCATACCCCTGCCGTTGTCGCGGACAGATATTTCGAACCTGCCTTCGTTTTCATTCCCG
>DCSU01000068.1:0-3153 GCA_002325785.1 Bacteroidales bacterium UBA1458
TGAATTAAGGGCGTCGGCTTTTGTCACAAAGAGGTAGGCTGCCACAAAGGCTGCCACAAACAGTGCACCCCCGATGAGTCTAACAGGCAACTCCAGGTTCTTCCTGACAAGCATAACAAGTCCTGCTATTGAGCCAATCACCGCAAGCATTGAGGGAAGTGTGAAGAACAGGTTGGTGAACGGGTCAACCTGCTTGACGTTGTAGTCCCTGGCGTAAAGTGTCAGCGTAAGTCCGTTCTGGTGGAATGACATCCAGAAGAAGACCACCACAATAAATACAAGGATCAGCGATGATACACGTGCGTATTCATCCTTTTTGGCAGTGGTGAGCATCCAGGTTATAAAGCCGGCGAAGAGTCCGAATGCCAGACCGGAAGCCCAGCCAACGACATAACTGAGGCCTGTTGCGAATATACCCATAGCAATCAGTGCATAAATAAGGGGCCTGAGTTCAAACTCCAGCGAAGTGGCTGAACCGTCAGTGGACTTGGCAGGTTTTTCCTTGTTCGGCAGCAGCCTGTTGAAGAAGATGTAAACCAGCAATGAGATAACCATGGCTCCTGCTGCTATGCCAAATGCATAGTTGTAACCTCTCGAGAATACATCAAGGTAATTATTGGCGAAAGCGCCGATGTCGGATACCGGGCCGGCAAGATTAACCTTATCGGCAAGAGCCTGGAATTCATCAAGTTTGACAGTGTCTGTCAGGAGACCGTTATTGTACTGGTGACATAGCGCCGGAAGGCTGCCGTCATGTGCGAAACCGTTGGTTTTGAGCCACCAGTTCCTGATGCCGTTGGCAGCGAAAGGAGCAAAGAACGCACCTACGTTAATACCCATGTAAAAGATCATGAAGGCAGTATCCCTTAGTTTTGAATACTGGGGATTATCATACATCTGTCCCACTACAGCCTGTAGGTTGCCTTTGAAAAGACCGTTACCGAAGGCAATCGTGAAAAGGGCTATCACAGTAAAGGTAAGCGACATGCCGGGCACTGCCATGAGTATATAGCCCCCAAACATGATAAAAATACCAAACAGGATAATCGTCTTGTATTTTCTGGTTGCATCTGCCAGGATTCCGCCCACGAGGGCAAGCGCATAGATGCTGAAGTAAAACCAGCTGTAAATTTCTCCTGCTTTTTCAGCAGCCAGGCCGTACTTGGCCTGCAGGAATAGTACCAGGATCGCCATCATGGTATAGAAGCCGAAGCGTTCTCCCATATTGGCGAAGAAGGCTACCAGCAGTCCCTTTGGATGATTCTTGAGCATAATTTTCTGTATTATTAGGTTAGATCTATTCTGACGGAGACAAATATATTAATCTTTTTAATTTGGAGTCATTGCATTATATCATCAGGTCAATAATTTTGCATTGTTATATTTTTACATTTGTACTTTTAGGACCTATCGGAAATATATGAAGATTTTCACATCCTCTCAGATAAGGGAGATAGATGCCGCCACTATACGGTTAGAACCGGTCACGGCGGCGGGACTTATGGAGCGTGCTGCAACCACTCTTTTTCAACGGCTGAAAGACACGCTGCCCCCTGAAAAAAAGATCAATGTATTCGCCGGCCCCGGCAACAATGGGGGTGACGGGCTGGTTTTAGCCAGGCTTCTTCACGAGGAGGGCTGGCCTGTACGGGTATTCATTGTTGAAACGGGCTCGGCCCACAGCAGTGAGTTCAGGCTTAATGCAGACCGCCTGGAGAGGTCGGGAATCTCTCCGCTCACCCTTACCGATCCGGAACTCTTTCCTGTAATAGGCCGGGATGAAGTGATCATCGACGCCATTTTCGGCACCGGGCTCAGCAAGCCTCCTGCGGGAGTGGCTGCCGACGTAATTCAAAGGATTAATCTTTCAGGAGCCTATATTATATCGGTGGATGTTCCATCGGGACTCCATTGTGAGGATAACACCGGTGCCGACCACAACAAGATTGTCCGGGCTACCCAGACCGTCACGTTTCAGTTTCCGAAGCTGGCTTTCATGTTTGCCGGTAATGACGAACAGGCAGGCAAGTGGGAGGTGATAGACATAGGTCTTCATCCCGAGACTGTAGCGTCAATGCCGACAGTGTATCATTATATCATGAGGGAGGATGTCAGGCCACTGCTACAGAAGAGGCGTAAGTTTGACCATAAGGGCACCTTCGGGCATGCTCTTATCATAGCCGGCAGTTATGGTAAGGCCGGCGCTGCTACTCTTGCTGCCGGGGCTGCGCTGCGCACCGGCGCCGGCCTGGTTACCGTGCATACCCCTGCATCTGCAGTGCTGGCCCTGCAGGCCGCATTGCCCGAGGCGATGGTCTCTCCTGACCAGGGGTCGGGGAATATTACCGGCCTGCCTGACCTCACACCTTACGATGCTGCCGGCGTTGGGCCGGGACTGGGAACAGACCCCGATACGGTCGCAGTAATCAGGAAGTTGCTCGAGACGACTACCATACCTCTGGTCCTTGATGCAGATGCTCTGAATATCATGGCTCAGCATAAGGAGATGCTCAGAATGTTGCCTCCCCGTACCGTGCTGACACCCCATCCCGGGGAGTTCAGGCGACTGACCGGGAGCGAAAGCACAGATTACCAGCTTATGGAAGAGCAGAAGGCCTTCGCGGCAAGATATAATTGCATTGTTGTATTGAAAGGCGCCCATACATCCGTTGTGGTGCCGGAAGGGGATGTATACTTCAACAGCACCGGAAATCCGGGTATGGCTACAGGCGGTAGCGGAGATGTCCTTACCGGAATGATAGCATCACTACTGGCCCAGGGTTACGACCCGGCCGATGCTGCCGTGGCGGGAGTTTACCTGCACGGACTGGCGGGCGATGTGGCCCTGAGAATACACTCAGAAGAATCTGTGATTGCAGGCGATATCCTGATGAATATCGGCAGAGCCTTCCGTGAAACACACTTTAACAGCCTCAGCATGTATCTTTAAAACAATGAGATGAAAAGATTTGAATTCCTTATTATTCCAGCCTTGCTGGCCGTTACCGGTGGGTGTGCAAACTTCCAAATGAAAAGTGCCGGTGACATTGTTGTCCTGCCTCTTGGCGGAGAAGTGAGGGTGACCGAGGGCAGTATTGTGTATGCACTTCCGCTGACAGTAATGGAGATAGATGTAACTGCCGAGAAAATAAC
>DCSU01000068.1:3163-3658 GCA_002325785.1 Bacteroidales bacterium UBA1458
ATTACAACCGGGTACGAATCGTGGCGACTTACAGGGGTAAATCTTAAAACCATAGAGGAGCTTGATCCTGAACAGTTTTATGTTATCCAGGGTACCTCGCTGATGCAGACCAATCTTCTTGCGCTCAGGGAGAGCGGGCTCGTTCTTGACATCAATCCTGATATCTATTCCCGGTCAGTCCACTCTAACCTCGGGCAGGAGAACGGAAGCCGGGGCCTGCTCTTCCCTGACAGGGGTGCCTATGAGTATGGCTCCATTAAGACAGACACCGCTTACAGGGTGGTGAAGGCTGATACTGCATTTATCCGCATACCCTACCTGGTGCAGAAAAAGAAGGGTATGACCNNTGGAGGAGGAGGCCAGGGAAGCGTCTGACAGGCTGCTCGAGCTCCGCGAGGGAAGGCATATGATCCTTACCGGTGAGACGAACATCTTTCCACAGGACGCTGCGGCTATCGATGAAATTAACCGGCTCGAACGCGAATACACGGCTCT
>DCSU01000069.1 GCA_002325785.1 Bacteroidales bacterium UBA1458
TCGTTTGCCCCGGTTATTATCAGGATGGGCGTATCCCATTTATCGACCAGGGTATGGGGAGAAAACTGGTTGTACCCCGGAGGCTGAGGCTTGACCCACGGCGCACCCTGGTAATCCTTGTTCGGGTACCAGTACTCCTCAGTTGATCCGTACTCGGCAATCGTATTATAGACGCCGCAGTGCGACACGAATGCCTTGAAGCGCTTGTTGTGAATCCCGGCCAGGTAAAATACCGAATAGCCTCCGTAACTGGCTCCCACGGCACCCAGACGATCCTTATCGACGTACGGCTCCTTCGCCATGTCGTCGATGGCGTCAAGGTAATCCTGCATATTTTTGCCGCCATAATCACCTGAGATCTGCTCACGCCAGTAGCTCCCGAAGCCCGAGTTGCCGCGCCGGTTGACGGCAACCACAATATAACCGTTGGCAGCCATGATCTGATAATTCCAGCGATAGCTCCAGCCCTGTCCCAGTGAACCCTGCGGCCCACCCTTGCAGTAAAGCAGCGTGGGGTATTTCTTTGAGGGATCAAAATCAGGCGGATAGATGATCCAGCTCTGCAGCTCCTTGCCATCCCTGGTCTTCGTGAACCGTTCCTCAGTCTTGCCCATTTTTATGATCTCGTAGATATGTCCGTTCACGTCGGTTATCATGTTCAAACTTCCGGTAGAGATATCCACCGCAGCCACTTCCGTGGGCCTTGACATTGACATCATCCCGGCAACCAGAATGCCGTTCTGAAGCTGCAGGGGTCCCATATCATAATCGCCTTCAGTAACCCTGGTAATTTTTCCGTCAGCAAGCGAAATATTGAACACCGGCTGCCTGCCAAGATAAGGGCTTGTAAACCAGATTGACCCGGTGCCGTTCCATTGTATGGATCCAACGTTGTAATCCCATCCCTCGGAGACCCAATTACGTTCGCCGGATGCAATATTGTAAACGAACAATCTTTCGAGGTCCGACTCATACCCATCCTCTTCCATGCTCGCATAAGCTATCATCGACCCGTCAGGCGAGAAGACGGGGGTTTTATCGTAACCCATGTTTCCTTCAGTGATATTTTTCTCCACACCTGTGGTGACATCATAAAGGTAGATGTCCGTATTCGTGCTAAGCGAATAGGCCTTTCCCGTCAGCTTTTTACAACCATAGGCTATGTATTTCCCGTCGGGGCTCCAGCTGATATCAGCTTCATCAAACCATGGCGCATCGGGGGTATCATAGCGTTGGCCTTCCATGACATCTATTTCATTACTAATTGCCTCGCCGTCAAACGAAGCGGTGAAAAGATGGCTGTAGGAGTAGTCGTGCCAATAGTTCCAGTGCCTGTACATCAGGTCATCGATGATGCGGACCTTTGCGTTGGGCAGGTCATATTTTTCGTTAGCGGTCTCGTCGAGCTTCACCCGGCGTGTGAAGTACACCATGTTCCCTGCCGGAGAGAATGACAGTATTTCATAGTCGTTCAGTCCGGTAATCTCTTTCTTCCCGGTGCCGTCAGGCATCATCATCATGATGCGGCTACCTTCAAGGTATGCGATTTTACCACCTTTATCGATCCACTGGGGGCCCGATCCGCCCTCGGAGGTAAGCTGAAGGGGGGTGCCGCCGGATGAGGGAATTGAGAATATGTTTGTTGTTCGTGCCTCGGTGGCAAGATCGTAGTTGGTGACTGTATAAAGTACCGTTGACCCGTCGGGCGACAGCACTATTGAGCCTATTCGACCGTATTTCCAGAGGATTTCAGGGGTAAGAACCCCGCCGGCTTGCTCTGCATCGGTCAGCGAGACATCAATGACAGGAGCTGCCGGCTTCTCTTCAGTACGTGTCTGGCAGGAGTTCAAACCTATAAAGGCAAAAGTGATGATAAAAAGACCAAGTTTCTTCATGGTACAGGTGGTTGTTGGTTAATTCATTCGATGAGCATTATTTCAAAGATATATAAATAGGTTAAAATTAGTGGTGAATGCTGAGAAAGTAATTTGTGAGCTTTTTTTCATTTCTTAAGCCAGAAGCTTTTTAATATTCATCGCCCCAAACCTAAAAAAAATTTGACTTGCCTTTAGTATTAGCCTACCTTGTGTAAGAATTTGATTTTCAACCTTTGATCTGTTTAAGCGATGGCCTCCCCCTTTCTCGAAAAAGCAGACAGTTGGATTTCTAAGATTCTTTATCATCCATCACTTGATAAAGACAGTCTGGCGCAGAAAAAGATATACTGGCTAGCCAGTGTTTCCGTCACCGCCATGATATTTCTGCTGACACTAGTGTATCACCTGATATTTCCTCAATTACGGATACTCATTCTCTATGGATTCTTTCTAACTATTGTTTTTTTACAGGGAGTGTTCTATCCCATAATATTTCGTCGAACAGGGCTTATGCTCCTTGTAATTAACCAGACCATTGTGGCGATTGCCACATTCTTTGCGATACTCAAGCTGGGTGGCATTCCATATTCGGGTGGTCTTGTTCTTGTAGGCCTTGCCCTGATTTTTTTTTCACTGAATTTTAGGAAGAGAAGACATTCTCTCTGGATATATTTTGTTTATGTCCTGACCATGATTATCGCAGGCTTCCTGAATCCATATCTTGAGGTTCCCCCCGAGATGACCATTGAAGTCAATATTTCGCTTTTCGTGGTGAATCTTGTCTGGATCTCAACCTTCGCAATGGTTTTTGTGATGAGTTTTATTGCCCAGCGAGTGAAACTCGAGAAGAGCGAGACCGATCGTATAAAGGAGATCGATGAAGCCAGGACACGTCTGTATACCAATATCACCCATGAGTTCCGGACGCCGCTGACGGTCATTACGGGGATGAATGATCTGATTCGCAGGGAACCGGAAAGATGGCTGGTTGAAGGAAGTGATGCCATTGACAGGAGTGCGAAGGTTCTGCTGACGCTGGTAAACCAGATGCTAGATCTCTCAAAGCTCGAGGCTGGTGCTATGCCAATCAGGCTGATCAGATCAGACATAAACTTATATATCAGGTATATTGTCGAATTGTTCCAGTCTGTAGCCGCAACTTACAGGCTTTCACTGACCTTTTCTCCCTGTGAACCTTCTCCGGTTATTGATTATGATCCGGAGAAACTTATGCAGATAGTCTCTAACCTGATTTCCAATGCGCTCAAGTTCACCCAGCAGACGGGAAGGGTGGAGATCATTACGTCAATGCGGAAGGACGGGCAGTTCGAAATAAAGGTAATTGATAACGGATCAGGTATTCCGGAGAGTTTTATGCCAAAGCTTTTTGACCGTTTCTCAAGGGGTGAGTCCGGTTATCAGCATGTGACCCCGGGCTCAGGGTTGGGCCTTGCCCTGACAAAGGAACTGGTGACCCTTCTTGGCGGGACCATAAGTGCTGAGAGTATCTTTGGCAGCGGGACTGAGCTTGTTGTCTTACTTCCGGCAACGCAGACATCAGCCCTTCAGGAGGGCCCCGGACTGCACGAGATAAAGGGCAGGATGGGACACTTTATATACAACCTTAAAGGTCGGGAGAAAGGGCCGGTAAAGGATACGGAGACTCACACTGAAAAGCCAATGCTGCTAATTGTTGAGGATAATAATGATGTCATTCATTACCTGATGACCCTCCTGGCGAAAGAGTATGATGTAATTGTTGCAGGCAACGGTGATGAAGGATTGAATAAAGCCATTGAGTATGTTCCGGATCTGATCCTTACTGACATAATGATGCCGGTAATGGATGGCATCGAGATGCTGGGCCGGATCAAACTGGACCCCATGACCAGCCATATCCCTGTTGTGGTTCTTTCTGCCAAAGCTGACGTGGCATCAAGGATTGACGGCCTTGAAAGGGGTGCAGATGCTTATCTGTCTAAACCATTTAGCCGTGAGGAACTGAAGGCTCAACTGCGCTCCCTGGTTGGATGGCGAAAAAAAATACAGGAAAGGTATGCGTCAGTAGCACATCTCAACCTTACGGATGAGAAGTGGTTCCATATAGAGGATGCCTTCATGAACAAGGTCAGGGAGATTATGCTGGCAGAGCTGAGTGACGAAAATCTTGACATCCAGCATATCTGTGATCTGATGTCGATGAGTCGTACCCAGTTGTATCGTAAATTCAGATCGCTTACCAACATGACCGTTACCGAGTACCTGCGGTCACTCAGGCTGCACAGGGCCCAGGAGCTTCTTTACGGCCATCGGGTCACAGTGGCGGAGGCTGCTTACAGGACAGGATTCAGGAATGTCTCACATTTCAGTCGTGTATATAAACGGGAGTTTGGTGTGAACCCGAGTGGTACCGTACGGTAAATGTACCACTGGCCTGTTTTGGTGCTCCCGACAAAGTATTGGTACTCCCGGCAAAGAATTGGTACTCCCGGCAAAGTATTTGGTACGCTGGGCAAAATGGATAAGACATCAAATCAGTAACTTGTACCCGCATAGGGAGTTTGGTCATCACGAAATGGGGGCATGAGGTACCCGTAGAAAGGGGGATTTACACGAAACCAGACAGGGCCGTGTTCATATTATGGGTGCCCAAGGGAGTGAGGCTTCGGCTTCACTCTTCCTTTTTCCGGCCTCCTTTCGGGGTATTGACTTTCTTTCTGGAAATTCGTAAATTACAAAGATCGAAATTATCCGGAATGGCAGAAACCAACTCCTCAGATCAATTGTTTATCGACAGATTGGCCAGGATTGTGATTGACAACCTCTCCAGGGAGAGTTTTGACGTTGAGGAACTGGCCCGGGAAGCACACATGAGCCGTTCTTCCATTCACCGGAGATTAAAACGCCTTAAAAACCAAAATGCTAGTCATTTCATTCGTGAGATCCGGCTTAAGAAAGCCCTGGAGATGCTTCAGAATGACCTCTCCACTGCGGCAGAGGTAGCATATAATGTGGGATTTGGCAGTCCTGCATACTTCACACGATGCTTCCATGAGTTTTACGGTTATCCTCCCGGAGAAGCCAGAAAGCGCATCAGGCAGACAGAAACTATTGTGCATGATATTTCGCGGGAAGTGCAGATTATGCCTGGCCACAGAAAGCCATCAGGTTGGAAGCTGATTCTAATCCTTTCAGTAGTTGTTGCGGTTGTCATTGCCCTGGTTCTTTTTCTGACAATTGGCATGGGGTACCCGTCGAAAGATATGTCAATAGTAGTCCTGCCCTTTAAAAATCTCAGCGGGAATCCTGACAATCAATATTTTGCAGATGGTATAACTGAGGACATTCTTAACAGTCTTTATCAGGTAAGCAAATTGAGGGTGATCTCGAGAACTACTTCGGAACATTTCCGGTATACCGATCTTACATCAGGTGAGATATCCCGACAACTGAATGCCAGGAATGTACTCGAAGGCAGTGTCAGAAGGCAGGATGATAAGGTCAGGATAACGGTTCAACTCATTGATGGTCACAGGGAGCAGCATTTATGGTCAGAGAACTTTGATCGTGAACTGAATGATATGATTGGTCTGCAGGGTGAAATTGCAATGAAGATAGCGGCAAAGCTTGACGCCGTTATAACTAAGAATGAGTCCAAAAAGATCGTTGATCATCCAACGGCAGATCCGGAGGCATGGGATTATTATCTCCGGGCCAGGTTCCTTCTGCATAGAGCAAATGATGTACAGCGTTTTGATATCAGCAGGGAGGGTCTTATGGCGAGCCTAAAGTATTATGAGATGGCAATTGATGAAGACTCCGTTTTCGCGGAAGCATATGCCGGGCTCGCCAATGCATGGTTCAATCTTTCGGCATGGGGTTGGTACCAACCTTATAATGAAGGCATTGCTAGGGCGCGGGAGAACTTTACTGCTGCACTGGAGCTTGACTCCGATTGCGCGGAGGCTCATGCCATAAGGGGCATATGGCTGGCATATCCTGAAAGAAAATTTGAAGAGGCCAAAGCAGAAGTAGGAAGAGCTCTTGAGCTAAACCCTAATTTTCCCACGGCACATCAATGGTATGCACAGCTACTGATGATTACAGGTCCTATTGAAGAGGCACGTAAACATGTTGACCGTGCTGTTGAACTCGAACCCTATTTCTGGGTGGTGCATAACCTGAATGCCTGGATCTACTACTTCGAAGAGGAATATGAGAAGGGAATAGAAGCCTGCATTGAAGCCCGCGACCTTAATCCCGATTTTGTTGAAAACAGCTGGCTGTTTGCTCTTCATTATGTCAGGCTTGGCGAGGGGGAGAAAGCGGCAATGACATTGCACGAACTCTTTAAGCGGTATCCCTCTGTCAGTCATCTAGGAGATGAGGTAATGGATGCTTATCACAAATCAGGTATCGACGGAATTTTCAAATGGCTGATAGATATTAATATTAACAGACCTATCCCTGTTGAGGGGATGAATGGGCATCCGTTTTACATTGCCTGGTGGTATGCCATCCTGGGTGACAGAGAGGAATCAATCAAGTGGTTTGAAAAGACCATTACAATGCCCACTATTCCCCGACACTACTTTAATCTGATTGCCACCAATCCTGATTTCGATATACTCCGCGATGACCCGAGGTTACTCTCGGTAATAGAAAAAGCAGGACTTTCTGCTTACAACATCAGACCTCCCCGGTAAGGCACCCCCAATCAGTAGTGATTGTTACCGACAATGAATTTCATTGTATAATTCCCGCTGATACTGTGTTGGTGCAAGGGGTGCAACATAGTTTCAATACCTGCATCATTGTTAACAGCAAAGGAACTCCGCGTACTATGCTGTCAGGTTCACTTTAGCTGAAATTTGCTTTACGATAAGTATTTTTTTGTGTGTAAACCAAAACGTATAATTATGAAAGCATTAATGAAGATTCTAATGTTCACGGTAGCCTTCTGCCTGTTCTATTCATGCACAAAGTACGAAGTCACTGTACCTTTCAAAGCGGATTTTGTAGGAACTTACATGTATGCCGGGCCGGATGCCTCTTGCGGTGAATGGAACCCCGATGGCGGTGTCATGTGGGGTATGGTAATCAATGAAGGCACCGGAACGGGGACATATATTGGGAAGTTTAACAATTATTTTGAGTTCTGTTGTGAATTTGTCTCGGGAATCTATCCGGCTAATCATATGGTTGCATATTTTACGGCAGCAAACGGGGACATTCTTTATGTCTCATGTGCGGGCCAGGTTCTTAACGGGAGGTTGGATTACCATCCTGATGATGTGAATTCATACTTCAAGGATCCTTTTGTAATATTGGGAGGCACCGGAAAGTTTGAAGGTGCAACGGGAAGTGGTTACACCGATGATTACAACAGGGATTCCTATCCGGATAACTCTTTTCATCATTGGAAAGGTACAATTACCTTGGTCAAAGGCACCCGATAATAAGAGCTGGATGAGGTCTGGAACGAGTATATTTTTATTCCTAATTGGCACGCACAGCAAAGATTTTGGCACGCTGAGTCAAATACCTTTGGAATGCTGTACCTAACTTACCATTAATTTCTAAACCAAATAATCATGAAAGCGAAAACATTATTAATCTGCATCTGCCTTTTAGTTGGCATATCACTGACAAGTGCATACGGTCAGAAGAAGGACACAAGATCTGTTCAGTACAAGGCTGAACTTGATTATTACACTGAAGTCTACTGCGGTTTACAGATGGTCGACTATGTTACCGGTAAGGTAATGTTTCATGTAATAGACCACTATAAGGATGGAGTCTGGCAGTGGGAGATAGCACAGGCTAAGGGAACAGTCACAGGTTATTACGGAGAGGTGTTCAAAATGACGGAAGTTGACAAATACTGGAAACCAGTTTACGGACTGCTTACCTGGCACTATAATCTGATAGGGAATTGGGGACATCACTATAACGGCTTTTTGACTTACTCTTACATAACAGGTGAGTTAACCGTAGGGAAGACAATTTGTAATTGATAAGGGTCATTGGCAGATCAACGACCGGCCTGGGAGAAAGCAGAAAATTATGCCAGCCACGGGCATAATTCACCGGTCCTCTTCATATTGGGTTTAGATTTGGGTTAATAAAGAAGTGGAGTGCAGGCTTCACTTCTGTTTTATCAGCTTTTTTTGCCCGGACAGGGTGTCTCTGTCCTTTTCTATTTCGCTTTTTCCTTCAGATGTTCCGTGATCTTTACCTTTATCTCCTCGGCCAGTTCAGGGTTGTCTTCAAGAATCTTCTTGGCTCCGTCACGCCCCTGAGCCAGCTTGGTGTCGCCGTATGAGAACCACGATCCGCTCTTCTTGATGATGTTGAACTCCGTTCCGAGGTCAACTATCTCGCCTGTGCGTGAAATCCCTTCGCCGAACATTATGTCAAACTCCGCTTTACGGAATGGTGGAGCAAGCTTGTTCTTAACCACCTTTACCTTGACCCGGTTCCCAACCGCATCCTCACCATCCTTGAGCTGGCTGGTTCGCCTGATGTCGAGCCTGATGGAGGCATAGAACTTAAGGGCGTTACCGCCGGTAGTGGTCTCGGGATTGCCGAACATGACACCTATCTTCTCGCGAAGCTGGTTGATGAAGATGCATGTGGTATTGGTCTTGTTGATGTTCGCGGTGAGCTTCCTCAGCGCCTGTGACATCAGCCTGGCCTGCAGTCCCATCTTGGAGTCACCCATCTCACCCTCTATCTCTGCTTTGGGAGTAAGTGCAGCCACGGAGTCGATCACGATAATGTCAATGGCTCCCGACCTGATGAGGTGATCTGTTATCTCCAGTGCCTGCTCGCCGTTGTCGGGCTGTGAGATCAGCAGGTTCTCTACATCAACGCCAAGTTTTGATGCATAGAACCTGTCAAAAGCATGCTCTGCATCAATGATGGCTGCTATGCCTCCTGCCTTTTGCGCTTCAGCGATAGCGTGTATGGCAAGGGTAGTCTTGCCTGATGATTCAGGGCCGTAAATCTCCACAACCCTGCCCCGCGGCAGCCCCCCAATCCCAAGTGCAGCATCGAGGCCAATGGATCCGGTGGATATAACCTGCACATTTTCAATGGCATGATCTCCGAGCTTCATGATGGTGCCGCGGCCAAAATCTTTTTCAATCTTGCCCAGCGTCACCTCAAGCGCCTTGAGCTTCTCCTTGTTTACTTCTTTTCTTTCCATTTACTTATTCTATTAGCAGTTAGACATTTCCGTATAGTTTGAAGATCTGCGGGGCATGCTCTTTGGTGTCAACCTTTTTGATGACTTTTTCGATTATCCCTTTTTCGTCGATGATAAAGGTCGTGCGGATCACACCGGTGACCTTCTTGCCGTACATGACCTTCTCTCCGTAAGCCCCATAGGATGTCATGATTTTTTTGTCAGCATCCGCTATCAAAGGAAATGGAAGATCATACTTTTCGGCAAATCCTTTATGCGACTTCTCGCTGTCAGGACTGACTCCCAGAACCACAAATCCCTGCTTAAGCAGTTCTTCATAGTTATCCCTCAGGCTGCATGCCTCTGCGGTGCAGCCGGGGGTATTATCCCTGGGATAAAAATAAAGAACGATTTTTTTTCCTGTAAAGCTGCTGAGCATCACCCTGTTTCCGTTCTGATCCGTGCCCTCGAACTGCGGTGCGGGCATGCCTGCTATGGGCTGAGTCATGACTTTTTCTTATTTTTGTTTTGACTGGTAAAGGTATGAAGTTATCATCTATCGCGAGAAATTTCTTCCTCAGAGTTATTAACACAGAGGCTTTCAGGACTGTAATGGTCCTGGCACTGTGCCTTATCATGGCCCTTCCCCAGGTGATGGCCCAGGATGGCTCAGTGCGGCCATCAAAGACTGAGGCACAGGCAGCCTGGAGCAGGGGCGATTTCGAGCTTGCCTATGAACACTACAACGGGTTGCTGCTACTCTATTCACGTGACCCCTTGTACAAGTATTTTACCGGAGCATGCCTGGTGAAGATGGAGCGGGATCTGCCCAGGGCTGTGACGCTGTTAGGCTCAGCCATCAACAGCTCCGTTAACGTTAAGAGTGTTCCTGATGATGTGTGGTTTTACTACGGCCGTGCACTTCATATGAGCGGCAGTTTTGTCCAGGCCTCGGAGGCGTATGCCCGGTTTGCCAGGCTAGCGGGAAGGAAGGTTACAGCGGATTATGGAGTGCAGGATTTCATTGACCAATGCGATAAGGGGCAGGGCGCCGCGAGAGTGGAGCCATCACCCATATCCGCAACACAGAAAGCTGAGAGCTCAAAGAATGAAGCGGTTCCCGCAGACACGCGGGTTGATGGACTCAAACGGGAAACGGAAAGGTCAGTTCCCGCAGACACGAAGGTGAATGTCGTTAAGAGAGAAACGGACAGGACAGTTACAGAGACCCCGGTGATCACCCGTGATCAACTTCCCGGAGAGTACGAGCAGGTGCTTGGAAAGGCGGTCCGGCTCCAGTCTGCGGCTGACTCACTGTCACACATTGCAGAGAATGCCACTAGGGCAATGGAAGAAGCATCTCCCGCGCAGAAGGAGATGATGGAGAAGCGCGCGGCAGATGCCCGGGCAAGGGCTGCAGCCAAACAGGCAGAAGCCGACAGCCTTTTCCGGTCATTGGAAGAGCAAGAGAATCCTGTTCCTGAAATGCCTGCAGGAAAACCCCTGCAGCCTCCGCCGGCTCATCACTTCTCCCGGTTTGAGCTCCTTGATTCTCCTGCATATAACGAAACGAACCCGGTGCCGGTTGATATGACAATGCCGCCCGGACTGATCTATACTGTCCAGATCGCTGCCTTTAGAAATCCTGTCTCACCTTCTCTTTTCCGGGGTTTATATCCGGTCTATGGCAGGCAGAGACCGGAGAGCGGGACCACTTACTATTATGCGGGATTCTTCCGGAGAATTGAAGATGCCAGGCAGGCACTCCCGCCAGTCCGCGGTGCCGGATTCCCTGATGCCTTTGTGATTGCAATGATGGATGGCACCCAGGTTTCAATTGAGCGGGCCCTGGTGCTCGCCAGGGAGTGGGCAGACAAACCCCTGCCAGGGAGCGGATCCGTTATCACGGAGAAACAGCAGGCCCGCGATGTGACTCCGGTACCCGTAGGGACACTTTCATTCAGGGCGGAGGTGATGCGAGTCAGCAAACCGGTTAAGCCAGAGATGATTGAGAAGATAGAGATGCTGGCCGGCACACGAGGTCTTGACATGATCAAAAACAGCAGCGGTGAAACGGTGTTTCTCATTGGTAATTTTATTACATTTGAAAGCGCCGACGAATACGTCTCGCTGCTGATACGAAACGGCTACAGCTCTGCCAGGGTTGCAGCATATGTCGGGATGCAGGAGATACCCGTTGAGTCCGCAATGGAACTTTTAAACAGACTGCCGGATGACTAAGAGAGCCCCAAGACAGCAGAGCAACAGCAAAGGTCAGGATAACGAAAGAACCCTGCTGCTGATAAACGATGATGTTAACAGCTTTGATCATGTTATAAAGTCATTGGTAGAGGTGTGCGGCCATGATGAGATTCAGGCCGAACAGTGTGCAGTACTTACCCATATCAAGGGAGGTTGTGTAATTAAAATTGCCGATGTTTCCACCCTTCAGGGAATGAGTGTCAGGCTCAGGGAACTAAGTCTTGATTCAGTAGTTATTTAAAATTAAATAAATGTCACTCGGACTTATAATATTTCTGATCATACTGGGCATGCTGCTCTTCGTCGTCGAATTTATGCTTATCCCCGGTGTAACCATAGCCGGAATCGGAGGAGCTGCATGCCTGATTACCGCTATAGTTTTTTCATTTGCCAGCTTAGGAACAGGTCCCGGCTTTTTAATACTTGGAATCACCGTTCTTATCATGGTCATACTGACTGTACTGATGCTCAAGGCCGGCACATGGAAGAAGTTTGCTCTGAAGACCTCTATTGACAGCAAGGTTGATAACGTGGGCGCCAGTGAGGGAAGAGTGAAGGCAGGTGACAGGGGAGTGACGGTAACACGGCTTGTACCCGGAGGCAAGGTTCTTGTCAATGGAGAATATTTTGAAGCTAAGTCGATAGACATTCTCATTGATCCCAGGCAGGAGATCGAGGTAGTGAAAATTGATGACAACAAACTGATTGTAAAACCAATAAATAAATAAACAAATGGATATGAGCGGATTAGGCATTTATGTGATAATCATTGTGGGAGCGGTAATACTCCTGTGGATACTTCTTTACTTCATCCCAATTGGTCTGTGGTTCCAGGCATTAGTATCCGGCGTACGGATCAGCCTGCTGCAGCTGATATTTATGCGGTGGAGGAAGGTCCCGCCATCAATAATTGTAGGGGCAATGATCGAGGCAGACAAAGCAGGGATTAAACTTGTCCGTGACGACCTGGAGGCGCATTACCTGGCAGGAGGTCACGTGGCTCAGGTGGTTCATGCCCTTGTCTCGGCCAATAAGGCGAATATAGACCTGTCCTTCAAGATGGCTACTGCCATTGACCTGGCAGGACGTGATGTCTTTATGGCAGTGCAGATGTCTGTTAACCCCAAGGTGATTGATACCCCACCGGTAACAGCAGTGGCGCGTGATGGTATCCAGCTGATAGCCAAAGCCAGGGTGACAGTCAGGGCGAACATCAAGCAGCTTGTCGGAGGAGCAGGTGAAGAGACCGTTCTTGCCCGCGTGGGTGAAGGTATCGTCTCATCAATCGGCTCGGCACACAGCCATAAGGAGGTGCTGGAGAATCCTGACCGCATCAGCAAGACCGTTTTGGAAAAAGGTCTCGATGCAGGAACGGCATTTGAGATTCTATCAATTGATATAGCTGATATCGATATTGGCAAGAACATCGGAGCCGTACTGCAGATGGATCAGGCAAACGCCGACAAGAACATCGCACAGGCCAAGGCTGAGGAGCGTCGCGCAATGGCTGTGGCCCTGGAGCAGGAGATGAAGGCCAAGGCACAGGAAGCACGTGCGAAGGTCATCGAGGCAGAGGTGGAGATCCCGCTTGCCATGGCTCACGCTTTCAAGAGCGGCAACCTGGGCATCATGGATTACTACAGGATGAGGAATATCGAGGCCGATACCAGCATGCGTGACTCTATTGCCAAGCCGCCGACGTCAGGTGGCGAGAAAAAGAAATAGCTTGACCCAGGCAGTAGGCAATAGGCAGTAGGCAGTAGTAGTAAGTAGTTGATTGACTGGATACTGTAGGCTGAACACTGAAGAGAAAATTCAATTTTCTCCGAGGAATAGAAATCGCAAATAAACGTCAGTATTACAATACTTTATGCTCCTGGTAGCCATTTGGCGTATCAGGGGCATATTTTCACTATTGCCTATTGCCTACTGCCTATTGCCTTATTTCAGGTAAAAGAGTATCATCTCCTCAATAGCATCCTGGCAGACCTCGCAGAAGGTATCTGCCTGGTTGCTCTTCATGCGGCAGTCGAAAGATGGACGGAAGATTCCCTTTGCGATATAGCCTCCTCCCTCAAACAGTCCGGTGACGCCGGTGTATCTCTTCTCATTGGGTGTAGGAACAGGCACAGACCTGGCTATCTTGTCCTTCCATTTTGACTCAAAGTTTACCCTGGTGGTGATATTGGGTTCCCATGGTTCGACATCAAGCGGGTAAAACTCTTCATAAGCAACCTCCGATGCATAATACTCGTCTGCCAGTCCTGCAAACCCGTGGCCGAACTCATGGGTCAGGACCTGTGGGGTAAATTGGTGGTCAGAGGTCACGGCACTGTAGTAATTGTAAAGTCCGCCACCGCCATACCTCGGGCTGTTAATGAGAACTATGATCTGGTCATGAGGGGCTGCGGCTGCGTAGTTGTTAACCATCCTCATGTCCTGCGTGGTCAGGTAGCGGTCAACATCGAAGGTGTAATAACTTGCATTGAGGGCAGTATTGACATAGATACCCTCTCCCGGTACATCAGTGCCCGACTCCTGCGATGGGGCCTCTACTGCCCATAGGTTAATACGGTCAAGGTACTTATCGAAAGGCGGTTCGGCAAACAGGTAGTCGGCCATTCGTTTTACGTCAGCTCTGAATTTTCCCATCTCGCCACGTGTGTATCCTTCGGCAATGAATGCGATATCAAGAGAGGTGTGAGGATCGCCTGATCCGTATATCCTGGAAGCCAGTGCAGCATCGGGCTTCTCCCTGATGATGAAGTAGCTTTCCGGATCGATAACCGTCTCATAGAGTTTTGTGAATTGTCCATCCCGGCCCCGGATGCTGAGCACAAAGTTCACCTTGTTTTTTGGGAAGGGGAAGGTAGCGACCTCATGGAAGACCCTTTCAATCTGTTTTGCCTCGGCGGTAGTCTGCCACTCCTGGTAAAGAGTGCAGAATCCTCTCGAAAAAAGCAAGCTATCCGTAGCGGCATCAAAAATTTCATATCTGAAATTGCCGTAACCGAACCTGTCGGTCAGGTTGGTGAGTGAACCTCCCCAGAAAGGCTCCTCCCTGACTGAGACGGGAAAGACCCTGGTGGCTGTGCTGTTGCCGGCCAGCATGAAGTCAAACCTCATGGTCCGGTCTGTAAAATGATTATCAAACACTACCTGTGCAGACATGGCAAGCGACAGGAACAGTAGCGCAAAAATGGATATTAATCTCATAATTTGACTGTTTTATATTGTAAAGGTACAAAAGAGGAGGTCACAAAAAAAGATAATTAGTAATTTCACGCCGGTACCAAAATTATAACAACATGTTCCGATCTGTTGATCCGGTAATGATAGTCAGGGAATTCCTTGCAAGCCTCGGGATGTCGGCTGCGTCCGTCTCCTTACTTAGCACGGTAATCCTGGTGCTCGCAGTCCTCTTCCTGGCATGGCTTTCATATGTTTTTTCCAGGGTGATCATCATCAAGGTTTTTACAATAGTTGTAAAGCGTTCAAGATCAGCCTATGATGATAAATTCCTGGAGACGAAGATGTATAAGCGTCTTGCCATGATCGTGCCTGGTGTTGTTATTTATTACCTGGCCACTTGGATGCTCAGGGAGAATATCGGGTGGCTGACTTTTATTCACAAATCGGCAGCAGTATATATAGTAATCTACGCTACCTTAACCCTTACCGCATTTATCGAAGGATGGCACCTGGTCTACCTGATGCATCCTATAGCCAGGGGCAGGTCAATCAAGCCATACGTGCAGGTATTAAAGGTGCTGGTGGCTTTTTTCGGTATTCTGGTCATGGTATCGGTACTATTCAAGGTTTCCATTGGCAGTGTCTTTGCCGGCCTTGGTCTTGCTACCGCTGTCCTCGCGGTGGTCTTCAAGGATACCCTGCTTGGACTGGTTGCCAGCATACAGCTGTCGGCGAACAACATGCTCAAGTTGGGCGACTGGATCACCATACCCTCAAGGAATGTTGACGGCACCGTCACGGACATGACCCTGTATACTGTCAAGGTCGAAAACTTTGACAAGACCATTCTCTCAATCCCTACTTATGCCTTGATCTCAGAATCATTCCAGAACTGGAAGGGGATGGAGGAATCGGGAGTGAGAAGGATCAAGCGTGAGATACGGATTGACGTCAGATCGATTTCATTCATGACACCGGAGCTGCTTCAGGTCATAAGGCGGAGGCCGCTGATGGAGAAATGGATTGAGGAGAACAACGAAGCGGTGGAAGCCATGATGAAGGGAGAGATGACATCGCTTACAAATCTTGGGGCTTACAGGGCTTATATGGTTGAATACCTGGTACACCACAGGAATATTGATGCACGTTTGCCCGTAATGGTGCGCGACATGCCGCCAACCGAGTCAGGCATGCCGGTGGAGCTCTATTGCTTCAGTAAGATCAATTCATGGGTACCTTATGAGGGTGTTCAGTCAGAGGTACTTGACTTTGCCTATGCCGTTGTGTCACATTTCGGGCTCAAGCTTTACCAGACTCCGGCTGGAAGCGACATTGAGTCACTAAGAAAAAAAGGAAATTAAAAACTTCAGATATGAGTATTACCTATAACGAGAAGCTTGCTGCATTTATTAAAGCGGATATCAATGACATACCCGTAACGGGAAAGCACGACCCCTTCTGGCAGTCGCTGCGTTCCACCGGCACTGAGCTGTGGCTTGATACAGGCGATATGACCGAGGCCGAAGCCAACTGGACGGCTGAGATGACCGCACTGACAACCAATAACACCCTGCTCAACAATGAGATACAGAAGGGCATCTATGATGGCTTCATCCCCTCAGCGCTGAAACTTGTAAGTCATCTTTCCGCCGGCGAGCAGGTGAAGGAGATCGCGTTCATAATCAATGCCCGTCACGGGCTTCGCCTTGCAAAGAAATTCGGGGGCCTGGTCAGCGTGGAACTGCATACAGACACCGCTTACGACATCGATGCCATTGTCTCATACGGACTCCGGTACAGGGAGCTTTGTCCCGCCCAGTTCATAGTAAAGGTGCCATACACGCCGCAGGGACTGATAGGGGCACGGCTACTCCGGGATAAGGGTGTGAGGATTAACTTTACCCTTGAGTTCAGCGCCAGGCAGAATGCGTTGGTGACTCTAGTGGCCAGACCTGACTACCTGAATGTGTTTTTGGGCAGGATTGGAGCATTCATTGCTGAGAACAAGATTGGCGACGGCAGCGGTGCAGGAGAGAATGCAGTACTCTCATCACAGTCATGGGTCACGAAGCTCTCAGCCGGGAACAACTGGAAGACAAGACAGATAGCAGCCAGCCTGAGGAGTCACAACCAGCTTGATCTCCTGGCTGGCACAGACGTGTATACCATTCCTCCCAAGGTGGCTGCCTCGGGCAGGAAGTCGTTACCCGGACTGTTCGAAAGCAAGCTTGGGACGAGGTACGAGGTTCCCCTGAATGATGATGCGGCCGGACTAGGCATTGAAAAATTCTGGGAGGTGACGGAGAGCGTTGTCAAGCTGGGCAGGTCACTGAATGCTGCGGTTCCGTCAACCGGTGAGGAGCTGGTGAAGAGGGCTCATGAGGCGGGACTGGGGGATATGTTTCCGTTGATGAGCAGCGCGGACAATGAGCGTATCGCCGCTGAAGGAAAGATTCCGGTGCTTGCATCGTGGAAGGAGAGGATCATCAAAGGCGAAATGGCGCCGGACACCCTCCTGACTCTTGCCGGTCTCGCATCATTTACCGCAGACCAGCGGCAGCTGGATGACAGGATACTGGGGATAATTGGATAAGTCCGAAAGTCGAAAGTCCATAAAGTCTGAAGGATTTGCGATTTGCGATTTGCGATTTGCGATTTGCGATTGAGGCAAAAGTCTG
>DCSU01000106.1:0-9203 GCA_002325785.1 Bacteroidales bacterium UBA1458
GCCAGTATTGGACTAAAATGAATTAATGAGTTTTTTCATAGAAAGCCCCAATATGTACGGAGAGAGGATTTGCGATCTCGCAACCCTTTTTTATTATAATGTTTTGTGGCAACAGGGTGCAAACAAGGTGCTGTACTGAGGTTAGGGAACTGACCAACAATATTACAACAACGCTATCTTTCTGGTATAAACCTTTACCCCATCTTGCACTCTTACCAGAAAGGCACCACGTGAAATTGAAATCAGGTTAACAATATTCAACTCGCCGTCAGTAAGACGACTTATTAAAACTTTTTGTCCCTGCATGTCATAGATCTCACAAGTGGCTTTGTCACTTACCATTCCTTTGATGATAACCTTGTCATCATATGTCCAGACGCGTACATCCGTGACTTCTTGTGGGTTTCTGACGGCTGTCGGCATATTTGCTGAAGCATAAATGAAGAACCGTCCTGTTCCGTAAGTATTGGCTGGCAGTGTTGCAGTGTATGTATTAATATTAAGGTCTGTAAAAATTCCATTAGTACGATCCTCAAGCCAAAATCTGTAATTATCATGTGGAATGATATAGGCAGAAAAGGTCATATCCCCACCTTTTTCTGTGTCAATGCCAACCGGTATTATATTCTTGTCGCAGTCAGCTANNCGTGCCGGTAGAGTTACCGTGTAGGTTTTGACATTCAGGTCAGTGAAAATACCTGTTGTACGGTCTTCAAGCCAGAATTTGTAATTTTCAAGCGGTACCGTAAAAGCTGAGAGTACAACCTCTCCTCCTTTTTCTGAATCAATACCTACCGGTATTATATTCTTCCCGCAGTCAGCTAATGGCAAAGCCTGGCGTGAAAGGTTCACTGCAGCATCCTTTTCGGCCAGTGCAGTATATATTTCAACTGCAGGCCCTGTGCTGAGCTGACCAATATCGTAGCCGGGATCAAGACCGGAAGTCATTTCACTGTTATATACAATCGTGGTAGCCCGTTCTTTATCCCCATACTTTACTTTCAACTGTAGCCCCGGCCACGGATCTTCTGCCACAGCTGACTTTAAAAATGTAACCGCTGAGCCATGGATTTGCATCGATTGATCAAAATCGAACCAGACACCGTTATTATTTGCCATCACCATAAAACCCTGACCTGCCTGTATATTTTCACCGAATAAACCATCTTCCTCATAGCCCGGTACCAGCTTCCCAGCATACAAATATCTTGCAGTTGTACCGTCATAAACATATAATGCCTGATAGAACGGGTCGAAGTCTGTCAGGTTTCGGTTAATGAATGTTTCTGCACTCATAGCTGATGTGAACGGGTTCCCAAGCAGGTTCCATCCGCCACCGCCCCAGTTTGTCCAGCTCCGCGGGGTGGCCCAGACAATTTGATCCGGATTGGTATTACCGTAGGGATTGAGAGGGTATTTTGCCAGTCTGGTCTGGTAACTTTCAGCATATGGAGATGTAGCGTAAATGGACGCAGAGCTTACAACTGGTCCGGTCATGGAAAATTCCCCGTCACTGACGTCCGTCTGATACACATTATAGCCTTTCCCGCTTGAAAATTCACCTGATGTAACCGGAGACCAAACAGCGTTTAATTCATCCCAAATTCTGACAGCGTCAATTTTGTTATCATAAGCAGAAATAAATCCGGAAACAGACTGACCTCCTACCGGAGAAGAAAACAAATGTTTGTCCCCATAGTCATCGCCCTCACGTAAACTGCGGTGATAGGTAACAGTTCCGGTGCCGGAGGCTGAACTCGCAATCAGGGAGCCACTGCTGTTAACCCGGTCAGATTCAATTATTATGTTGCCGTTGTTTACCATATTACCGCTGACTGTAATAGCTTGGCCGTCAGTTATTGTAAGTGTGGCATTGACATCAATACTAAGATTTTTGCATACAGCCGTAGGTGAGTTAAAAATAAACGGTTGATTGGCAGCTGATGATGAGATAATTACATCAGTTGTAATAGTTGGTATTTCCAAGGGCCAGTTTGCATCATCGCCCCAGTCGGTTGTGAGGCCCAGCCAGGTTCCGGATGGGATATCTGCCCCCCCATCCCATCCTGCCATTCTGGCCAGCATCCACCACATGGCTTTTGCTAACCTTAATGCTCCAGTTGCCGAAAAATGATACGTACCTACTATTGGTGATAGATTAGTGGCTGTAATAATAGGATAGGTATGACCATTCCATACGATTGTGTTAGGTGTTTCCGATCCACTATCATAACAAAGAATATCTGCAAAGTCAAATAATATTCTATCTGCATCAAGATCTACATAATTCCTAATGGCCTCATGAGCAAGATATTTATTATAACCGACCTCTCCTACTGCTGTCTCACCATCAACAGGTCCTGTTGTAAAAAATACTTTCGTAGGGTAACTGTTTGTTTTACAATAATCTATATATGATTGTGTTGCATTAAGATATGTGGTTATCTTTGCTCCTACTTCTAAAGGATCCCAGCACCATCCAAATCCAAAGGCAGTTAACACAGGACCTGTTACGTTACAATATGTAATGCCTGCTTTTGTCCTTGTTATCGCAGTAGATGTTAAGTACCAATCTTCCTCACCATAACCATAAATCCAACCGGTTGAAGTGCTTAGATCTCCCCACGTAGCACGACTTGCTCGAAGGTTTGTAGTAGTATATGCTTCAGGTATTCCGGAGGTTCTGATACTAACGGCATACCTGGAATTAAGATTTTCCAAGGCTTGTAATCCTTCTCTAATAGATCCTGAATGAGATTCTCCAGCATAGGATAACCACATCTTCTTTACCTCATCAATATAATATTGTGGTATATCATCATACCTGTCAACTACCGTGTGATCAGCTATGATCTGTCCATACTGAATTAAAGAGATGCTGCATAAAATCAGCAGTATAATAGTCCTTTTCATCTTGAATCTGTAATTAATATTCCATGTAACACCAACTCTACACAGAGCCTTGATAAGGTTCTGCTTTCTACCATGCCGCTACGGTAATAGAAGCGTTATTGAACAACAAGTTTTCGCGAAGCGAAATTAGGGCCGTTATACCCTGAAAGTGTTACATAATTTCATAAAGGAATTACATAATTCACAGATAATTAGATGAATCCATAATTCTTCAATTGTGTGAATAGGCAATACTATGCCTTCCGGGAATGCCGATAAATCAGCCTTCCACGGATCAAATTCACCAGATCGCCTGTGGCATCATTTTTTATGGCCGGGGAGCTGGCTCCGATATTTCCGGGCAATTACTTTTTGTACCAAGCATGAATTCCCCGGCCTATTGCCGCAGAGCCTGCCCATATTATCGGGGCAACTAAGTAATGTAACTGGAATGTAAAAACGGGCAAGGCCTATCTCAGTTGATAGATCCAGGCATCTGAATTTACCTTTTCCCTGACTGCATGAAGGGTGGCGCCGGCCTCTTCGGGAGAAGAGTACCTTCCGTAACTGAGTCTGTAATAACCTTGCGGCGTAGGTGGCAGAACAATCATTTCAGCCTCATAGTCATTCTTATATTTTTCAGCCGCCTGCCGGGCCTGGTCAATATCACTGAAACTTCCCACTATCAGGTAGTAGCCACCCTCTACTTCGGCCGGCGCCTCAGCTTCCATAATACGGTCCAGGAGTGCTTCATCAACAGATTCAGCCTCTGTGGAAGGGTTCGCCGCAACAACCGGATAGGCGCCGAAGGTGGGTTCATCATCAGAAACGACAATATTTGCCCAGAAGTAGACCACAAAAAAGAGAATAGCGCTTATCAGGGCAAATTTTTTCATCAATCAATTTTGATCCTATACGAATAAAAAATACCGGCATCCTGAATAAAAACAAACAGCCGTCAGGATTGGTTCAGAATCAAATTTACATAAGGTACAAATGCATGTCAAGTTTAGTTATCAACCGGTTGGGGATAACTTCCCTACGTGCTATAATACTATATACCCAAAGGATAAAGGGTTGGGGGGTGGTTCGCCGACCGGATTTTCTTTTGTCTCCCGGAATGGGTATATTTACGGGTGATGACGCTGATAATGAAGCCACAAAAGGATGACCGCGGGGATCTGCGGAGAGGTGCCGGTAGCTGCGGGGATTTGCTTAGGGGCGATGATCGGCGCAGAGGCGCCGGGGATCGCGGGGATCTGCGCAGAGGTGCCGGCAACCGCGGGGATCTGCGGAGAAGCTCAAGCGCAGGCAAAGGCGCCAGCGCGAACGCCGTCGCCCGCCTCATCCCGGCGCTGCTGACTCTTCTCCTGTTATCAGCCATGAGCCTCCCTCTGTCAGCACAAACCTACCCCTACCGCGAGTATACCATCGATGACGGCATGCCCCAGTCGGAATCGATGGCCGTCTTCCAGGACAGCCGGGGATACCTGTGGATCCCCACACGCAACGGCCTGGCACGATTCGACGGACATATATTCATATCCTACCTGCGCAAGGACGGTCTGCCTTCAAATATTGTAACGCGCGTGGTTGAAGACAGGGACGAAACCATCTGGGTAGTAACAATTAACGGGATGGCAAGATTCAACGGAACTAACTTTAAAGGCTACCCAATACCTGATTCGCTGGGATTGAAGAACATAGTCATGGGCTGCAATGTTGGAGACACGGCTACCTGGTTACTGTCAGGTGCTACCGACGCCATGCGCAATAAAGTCATCCTCTTCAAAAGGGGAAGATACTATGACCTCACCACCTCTCACCCTAAACTGAGAGACCAGTCCTTCACTCCGTCGGTCTTTGACAATAAAGATTCAACCCTTTACATGGTAAACTCCAACATGGAGGCTTATTCATACCGTCACGGAGTCCTAAAACTTATTGACAAGGGGCCGGCCTCAAACGTGATACTTACTGATCAAGGTCCACGCCCCGTCAATGAGATTTTGGAATTTAAACAAATGGCGGCGCCTTATATTAATGAGATAGGGTCTTTGGTCCTTTCCCTGACCGACAGGGAGGGCACTATTTGGCTTGGAACGGAAAGCCGTATCTTCAGGCTGCTATCCGACGCATTCCTTGAATATGACCGGGATAATGGCCTTCCTATGAACACATGGGCGCTTGCGGCAGACCCCTCAGGAGGACTCTGGACAGGCTCAATCAACGGTCAACTGAAATTCTTTGACGGTACTAAATTCACAGAGCGAAATGAGTTTCTCAAACTGTATGATACTCCACCGTCATTCTACCGGGGCAGCACCACCCTCTCCAATGGCGAGGTATGGTTATCAACAGGTTCAGGGGTCCTTATCTGGGACGGAAAGAGCTTCCGCAAGCTTGATCTGATCAAGGGCCAACACCAGATCTGTATCATCTATCAGGATCCGGTAAACGGAAATATCCTCATCGGCTCAGACAATGGCCTTCATATCATTGAGGGAGAGAAAGTGACCTGCTACCCGCAGATGTCGTGGCCCGATTATGGTATCGCTGAAGGAATTGCACGTGATCATGACGGCAATTACTGGATTGCCGGCCATTATGGCGTGGTATTCTTCGACGGAAAAAATTTCGTTCCCTTTCGCTCCGCCCCTGCTCCGGCAGAGAGAGTGTGGGGCGTGGTATGCGATTACAGGGGAAATATATGGAGCGCAGGGTCTGACGGGATCTTTTTATGTGACCCTGACTCACCGGCATTCACTGAGGCACTGCCTGATGAAGTCAACCTGCCCGCCAACGTGATTCGTGACCTGGGCGACAGGAGGCTGATCGTTGGCCGTATGATGGATATTTGCATCATTGACCTTGAGAAATATTACTCCGGCACACCCGACTACTATTCGATTATTGGCCGCAGCCGCGGATTCACAGGCAACGACTGCCAGGACAACGGTATTATCAGGGATGCCGATGGTACATGGTGGATTCTGGCATCTGACAAGCTCATCCGATTCGACCCGGAGAGGATCGTAAAAAACGAGCATCCGCCCATGAACCATATCACCCTCGTGGAGATACCCGGTGACACCACTGAGTGGATGGCAGCCATCGACAGCTCCCTCTACTATGAAAAGGAGAGCCGGATAAATATACGGGGAAGACAGAACGGCATAAGGATAACCTATACGGGGATCTCCACCCGAAATCCTGAAGACATCTCGTTCCAGTACAGGCTGAGAGGCCTTGACGACAACTTCTCGAAGCGCACCAGGGAGAGATCCGTCATCTACACGGATCTTCCTCCCGGCAACTACACCTTTGAACTTCATGCCGTCAATGGTGACGGAGTAGTCTCGGAAACGCCCGATACCCTTGCTATCCAAATTGTACCCACAGTCTTCCAGTCGCTTCTAGCCCGGATATTAATGAATCTGCTCTTCCTGGCCCTGATAGTCTTCCTCTCACTGCAGATACGCAGGACCGTCATCGAACGAAGAGTGGCGGCTGCCCGTCAGCAGGCAGAGAGTTACCGTCTCCAGCTGAACTCTGTGATAAAGCAGTTTGACCCGCACTTCACCTTTAACGCCGTCACCTCCGTGGGGTCACTCATCATGAAGGGCGAAAAGGAAAAGGCCTATAACTACTTCATCAAGCTGTCGAACCTCCTGCGCTCCATCCTCTCCGACAGCACCGCCCTGCTCAAGCCCCTGGAAGAGGAGCTGGAATTTGTCACCCGTTACTGCGAGCTCCAGAAACTGAGGTTTGGAAACAGGTTTGAATACAGTATCACGGTATCCCCGGATGTCAACCTTAAAACCCCAGTACCCAAGATGATAATACAGTCGTTTGCTGAGAATGCCATCAAGCACGGGCTTGAGAACAAGAAGGGACTGGGAGTTCTGGAGATAATTATAGACAGACTGGATGAAGGGATCGGCCTGACGGTGCGCGATAACGGTATCGGCCGGGTTGCTGCTTCCGGGATGCGTACCAGCGGGGCCGGCACCGGACTCAAAAACATGACCAGCATCCTGGAAGCAATGAACAAAGCCAACAAAGAAAAGATAACCTTTACACTTACAGATCTTTACAATCACGGGAAGCCGGCGGGAACCGAGGTAAGGATATTTATTCCATATAACTATTCAATAGATTTCCCGGCTGACAGATATTGACCAATAACCAAAACCGAACCATATGACAGACCATAAAATAAGGGCTATGATCGTAGAGGATGAACAGGAGGCACTTGACCTTCTGTCAGGTCTGCTTGAGTCAACAGGGCTCGCAACGGTGGTTGCTTCCACCATTGATCCTTTCATGGCCGTGGACCTCCTCAGCCTCCATGAGCCCGACATGCTGTTCCTTGATATACGGATGCCGGGGATGTCCGGGTTCGATATCCTGAACGAACTGCGAAAGCCTGGCACGGTGAACCCCCACGTAGTCTTCACTACAGCCCATGATGAGTACGCGCTGAAAGCCTTTGATTATGCCGCTTTCGACTACCTGCTCAAGCCCATAGACCCCGACCGGCTCCGTGAAACCCTGCAGCGGTTCAGGCAGAACGGGAAGAAAGATATCGCAGAGCGAACAGATTCTCTTCTGGGCAACGACAAGATACTTATTTTCAGGGGTGTTACCGGTGTAACATTCATTGACACAGAGGATGTAGTGTACATCACTGCAGACGGTAACTATTCCAATTTCCATTTCGTATCCGGAAGGGTGGAAACGGTTACGGCGCTTCTCGGAACAGTGGAGATACATCTCGGGAAACAGTTCTTCAGGACCGGAAGATCATGCATAGTGAACACACAGTATCTGTCACGCATTGACATGAAGCAGCAACATTGCGTCTTCATCAGGGACAACAGGGAATACAGGTGCGAGATATCCCGCGACAAAATCAAGCAGCTCATGGATCGCATGAAGAGCCGTTTTCCCGATGTCTAAAATTTTAACATTTTTTAAGTTATCATCCGAAACGGTCATTTCGTACTTTAGATAGACCCTTTCATACAATGGGCATATAATTCCATTGACTTCTTAAAATATTCTGCAATCTTTCTGACAACATACTTCCGGATAACGGGAGGCAAAGGTTTTAGTTAAGATAAATGACAGGTGGTTCTTCCCCCCATTTCCCTGTCAAGCCACACAGATCACCGGTGCTAAAAGCATCAAACGACGGTCTGTGTGGCACGTTTTTAGGGGGTAACTGTCACTTTTCGATCTTCATCACCCACACATGGTCCGAGGGAGGATTACTCCTTGCCTGTTGCGGCACTGATATGGTAAATGAATCCTCCCCGTTCTTCCAGTTGCATCTTATTCCTGAACCGAGGACTGATACCTTTGATCCTGCGGGGAGGGTTAAGCCCTTCATAGTCATTACTGCGGGCATTTTCTCCCCCTCGGCGGCCATATAAAAGAGGTACATCAGGTCATCGCCCTTCCTGTTGATGCACACCTTCCCGTCCTTGTAGGGTGCCATGGCGCGGGTGCCGTATATTGCCTCGCCGTTTGTCTTCATCCATCTGCCGATCTCGTCCAGCAGGCTATAGGCTCCTTCCGGCCAAGTGCCGTCAGGAGCCGGCCCGATATTCAACAGCAGGTTCCCTCCCTTAACCACTATATCAACCAGCAGCTGAATGGCATCATGTCCGGACATGAACTTCGGATCGGGAACCCATGCCCAGCCTCCACCGGCGATGATGCACGACTCCCAGGGGTAGGGAAGCGCCTCAGCAGGCACCCTGTTCTCAGGGGTCAGGTAGTTCTGGTTTTTTCCATAGACCGCCCTGTCAACCACAATCATCCCCGGCTGTTCCGTCCTGACCTTGGCCACAAGCTCATCCATGCGTATGTCCTGGCTCTGCACATTTACCGAACTGTTGTCAGGTGAAAGCATATGACGCCGCACCTCCTCATCACTCATCTTCTGTACCCACCCGCCGTCGAGCCACAGGATATCAACCTTGCCGTAATCGCCACCAACCAGCTCCATGATCTGTCCATGGGTGAACGCCACAAAGTCCTCCCACCTTTCCGGGTAATTCTTTATCTTATAGTTCACATTACGGTCCGGTGTTGCGAAGTTGGGCCACCAGTAGTTCTCATTGTGCCAGTCGGGCTTCGAGAAATATGCGCCTGTCCAGAATCCCTGTTCCCTGAAAGCATCGAAGATCTCCTTTGTCACATCGGCTCTCGGGTTGACACTGAAGGGACACTCCGCATCAGTGATCTTATAGTCGGTCAGTTTTGTGTCAAACATCGAAAAGCCGTCGTGATGCTTGGTGGTG
>DCSU01000106.1:9271-9413 GCA_002325785.1 Bacteroidales bacterium UBA1458
TCAGGGTTTTTCCTCCGGCACCAGCCCACATCCTCGGCACAGATCGACCATGACTCGACGATACCCCACTGGCTGTAGGGCCCCCAGTGCATCAGCAGACCGAACTTCAGATCCTGCCACTGTTCAAGCTTCTGCAGAACCA
>DCSU01000106.1:9583-9733 GCA_002325785.1 Bacteroidales bacterium UBA1458
ATGGCTGCTCCAGTAAGGCCTGAGGTACTCCTTAAACGCGAGGGTTGTTCCGTTTCCCACAACAAAAGCCTTACTTATCTTGTTCTTCACTCCCTCGAGCATCAGCTCACCACCTCCGTCGCCGGTAAAAAAGAGGTAGACCGTGGTGCT
>DCSU01000043.1 GCA_002325785.1 Bacteroidales bacterium UBA1458
AAGAAGGTCTGTGGTTTTCTTTTGATAGTAGTCGAACTCCCCGGTGAGCCTGTTGTTGAAGAATCCAAAGTCGAGACCGATGTCAAGCTGTGAGGTGTTTTCCCATCCTAGTTCCCTGCTCCTAAGTTGGGTTGCCTCAGTACCGATTCTGCCAGCATAATTTACTCCGTCATAGAGTGCAAGGTGCGCATAATCAGGAATTCCCGAGTTCCCGGTGATGCCATAGCTGGCTCTTACCTTCAGGTAGCTGAGCATATCCTTGATGCCTTCCATGAAATCTTCCTGGGTAATTATCCATCCTGCCGACGCTGCCGGGAAGAACCCGAAGCGGTTATCAATACCGAACCTTGAAGATCCGTCAACACGGCCGCTCAGGGTGAAGAAATACTTCTCATTGATCTTGTAGTTCGCACGGGCGAAATATGAAAGGTAGGAGGTTGCTTCTTCCCAGCTTGAGAAGGTTGTAGCCTCAGTAGCACTGGCAATGTTGGTGAACTCGTCTGATGGGAATCCCTTGGCGATTATATTTGAGCCCATAGTATTTGACTGCTGGTATGACATACCGCCTACGGCATCGAGGTGGTGGACGCCAAATGACTTTCCGTAGGTCAGGTAGTTTTCCCAGTTGTAGTTTATAACCCTTACAGAACGGTTCTGGGCTTCACCGGCGGGTCCACCAGTGATTGTTTTTCTTCCCCAGAAGTTTTTCTCCCTGAGGTCATAGATATCAGTTCCAAACTCGCTCTTGAATGCGAGATTCTTTAAGATATTATATGATGCATTCAGGTTTGCCAGAGAGCGGAAAGATGTCTGGTTGTTGGTTTCATCTCTGAGTGAGATCAGACCGTTGTAATATATTGTGTTGGTATTCAATTCGCCTGTCTCCGGGTCATAGACCGGGGTGAGGGGAGACTGTGCAACGAGCTGGAGCGGGGTTGCGAAGGCATTGTCATTCTGGACTCTCTCCATCTCTGTTCTGATGACGTTCATCTGAACGCCGAAGCTCAGCTTCTCGGTAGCCTTCTGGTCGAGGTTGAGGCGTGCGCTCATCTTGTTCATGTTGTTACCGCGAAGGATACCCTTGGTATCATCATAGCTGATGCCGGTATAGTATTTGGTGTTTTCCGATCCGCCTGAAGCAGAGACGTTGATCCTGTTCAGCGAGCCCTTCTGGAAAGCCTCTTTCTGCCAGTCGGTATCATTACCGTCATCCCATGCCTCGCCAATAAAAGTTTCCCAAACGATATCCTTGGTGAAGCCAGGTTCGCCCCAGAGCCAGCCGTTCTCATCAGAGGCGTTGTCNNGAATACCCCACAGCCAGCCGTTCCCATCAGAAGCGTTGTCAATTGCTTCCCCGATGAGCGTCAGGTACTGGTCGGCATTCAGCCATTCAACAAGCCGGCTCGGCTCGCTGATGCCCGTTGTGTACTGAACGTCAAACTTTGTTGCACCGGTCTTGCCTCTCTTGGTCTGGATAATTACAACCCCGTTGGATGCTCTTGAACCGTAAATGGCAGAAGCAGATGCGTCTTTGAGAATCTGAATTGACTCCACATCGGTCATGGCCAGATCAGCAAGCGGGCTTGTAGGCTGATTATCAGTGTTTGACAGGTTCTCAGTGGTGATTGGCACACCGTCCACAACATAGAGAGGTTGGTTATTTGCAGAGACGGATGATGATCCCCTGATCCGCATCTTGATAGTTTCTCCCAGTTTGCCGCTTGCCTGCTCAATGAAAACACCCGAGGTCTTTCCCTGTATGGCTGATTCAAAGCTGGCTGTGGGCATTTCTGCGATACCCCTGGTCTCGACTTTTGTGATGGCCCCGGTCAGCTCACGCTTGATGGCTGATCCGTAACCAATCACAACAATCTCGTCAAGGCCCACATTGTCGTATTCAAACTCCACGTTGATGGCATTGCCGTCACCAACCGGAATTTCCTGTGTCTTCATTCCGATAAACCTGAAGACGAGTATATCGCCGGGTCCGGCGCTTATTGAGTAACTGCCATCCAGGCCGGTTGCTGTACCGCCGGATGTGCCCTTTACCTGGACGGTTGCCCCGATTACGGGCTGTCCGTCAGTTTTGTCAGTGACCAATCCTGTAATGGTTTTAGATTGTCCGAATGAATTCAGGACTACCAATACTGAAATCACTAATGTCAAAAATAGTTTTACCATGGCTGAAATGTTAGAGTTAAGTTTAATCAATCTCTATAAAGACCGGAGAAAAGTCAATATGACGCATAAATATTGGTTATTTTTACGTTAATGTGCGAAAATGTTTGATGCTCAGGGCTTGTAGAAGTCTTGATTTACGTCGTTTGGCGACGGAAGAAGCTAAAATTAACATTTCCGTAATTTCTGTGTTCTGATAACGAGATATGGCCCGAAAAATCCGTTGTCCGGGGATGTTCGAGGATGAAGAGGGTGGATTCGTTTACCGCGCCTGATCCGAGAACCATATCGGGGATCTCCGCCAGCCACTTCAGGGCATAGGGTGGGTCGGCAAAAATAATATCATATTGCCTGTGGCATATCTTCAGCCAGTCACGTACGTCCATCCGGTGAATCCGTGCTCCCTTCATATCAAACTGTTTCAGGGTTTTTCTTATGAATTCGCAGCTGCGTCTGTCGGTCTCGATGATGTCAATCTCTTCTGTGCCGCGTGATGCGAATTCGTAACTGATAGCTCCTGTACCGCCAAACAGGTCAAGTAATGAGACGGCGGGAAAGTCATACCTGTTGTTCAGTATATTCATAAGACTCTCGCGGGCAAAGTCGGTTGTTGGTCTGGCTTTGAATCCCGACGGAGGCTCGATGAGCCTGCCTTTAAATTTCCCTCCGATTATTCGCACGCAGCAGCAGTGAACAGATTAAGCCAGCGATGCAGATGAACCTCGTTCATGACGTAACTGTAACTCTGCCTGGTGATGGGAGAGGCAAACTTCACATTCTCTGCAAAGCTGAGCAGTGATATATGACCCTCACTGTAAGGCTCTATGGTGCCGCTTACATGAATCACCTCGTCGTTCTTTATTCCCTTCCTGTCAAGAACATTAAAGAGAAAATAGGCTGCATCGGTATTTGCCGGGCAGGCGAAGCTGTTGCAGAAGGTCAGGTTCCTTTTTTCGGCTATGATGACTGTAATGAAACTCTTGTCGAAGTGCAGGTGTATGTAACGCTCCTCTGAGGCACGGCAGGCCGCGAAGACATTCTGCAAGAGGGGTTTCGTGTGGTGCCACGGAGTCACATCGCGCCAGCGTGAGGCGATAGTCTCAAACAGTTCATTACCGGGGGCAAACAGCACAACGGCATCAGGGAAGGCCAGGGTGTTGGAGAAGACCTTTGTCTCAGCTGAAACATGATGATTGAAGCGAAAGTACTCGTCCTTCAACCGGGGTTCATAAACCGGTGACGGCACCAGGGTATAAAGCAGGGAAGGGGTGATGATAAAAACTTTTCTGTAATGTCTCCTCAGGAAATCGTCGGAATCAATGATCTCAGCATGAGTCCTGACGGAACTGTCAGACGGTATCTCCAGAGAATAATGCCTGAGCATCACGTACTTACCGCGAAGAAGATCAAGCACCGCGAGGGAGACACCCTCTTCCGAAAGTTCCAGTGTAAGATCGTAATTGTCAGTCGCGTTTATGTCGAGGGTCTCATCTAAGAGCTCCAGGGGATATATCTGCGACGTGGTCATCAATCCTCCCAGTTCCCGGCATTGTTATTGGGCACCCTGATATCACCCACCTTCATCCCCGGGAATCCTGTGATCTTGGTTCTCTGTTCATTGTAGTTGATCACCAGCTGTCTGTCAAGATCACTGAGGAAGGTGTCATTCAGAACATAAGCCTCGAAGACATTGACCATAACCATTGAGGTAGTCATGACCCTGGCTGCTGACATCTGAAACTCGGTGTTTTCCATACCGGGAACAAACCTCAGTGATTCAATGGGGTATCCCTTATTAAATATGGAGTCACGCACAGGAATGTAGCTTGTATCCCTGCTGATGAGCCCTTTTTTGACGGCCTCTTTTTCACTTGTAATACCTTCAGCTATCATCTCGTCAGTGAGCGAACCACGCTTAAACACAAGCGGTAGCGAGTCAGCCTTGAGGAAAGTGATTAATGTATCGAAACTACCTGTATATGATCCTTTTACAGACTTATAGGCCTCCTGGGCAGTCCTGATGTCAATAAGTTTCTCCTTGATGGCTGTCTCCCTGGCATCCTTCTCTTTAATGAACCGGATAGGATTCATGATGCTTTGGATTAGAAAATAAACCAGTACGACAATGATAACTGTAAATACAATGTTTAGAGCCGTTTTCATAACTTTTCTGATCGATTGTTGAGTAACTTTGTGCAAATTTAAAAAAAAAGAGGACTGATATCCGGATTGTTTAAATAAAATGAGAGCGGAGAATATTTATGCACTTCTGGAGAAGAACCTGGGCTACATTCCCACCCGGGATCAGTCTGATTGTATGCGATTGCTGGCAAAGTATGTTACTGACAATACTAACGATGTGATCTTTCTGCTGACGGGATATGCAGGCACGGGTAAGACAAGCGTGATTGCTTCACTGGTGAGCACTCTGGGTACTCTGCGACAAAAATCTGTTCTCCTGGCCCCGACCGGCAGGGCCGCCAAGGTGCTGCGTTCCTACACAGGCAAGGAGGCCTATACCATTCACAGAAAGATTTACAGGCAGAAATCAGCCACTGACGGTGTGGGCAAGTTTGTTCTTGACAGGAACATGCACAAGGAGACTTTTTTCATTGTGGATGAGTCTTCAATGATTCCCGACGAATCATCTGACGGGTCTGTGTTTGGCAGCGGGAAACTGCTTGAGGATCTGCTTGAGTATGTCTATACCGGCACCGACTGCAAGCTTATTCTAGTTGGCGATGTGGCGCAGCTGCCACCGGTAGGATCGATAGTCAGTCCCGCGCTTGATGAGAACGTTTTGCGTGCCACAGGCTTCGGCCTTATGATGTTTGAACTGCACCAGGTGATCAGGCAGAGCGAAGGATCGGGCATCTTGATGAACGCCACGGCTGTCAGGCAGCAGGTGAATGACGGCGACCTCTCCGTCCCGGCGTTGGTTATTGACGGATATGATGATATTGAGCGCCTCAGCGGCACTGACCTGATTGAGCGTATCGCAGAATCTTATGACAGGTGCGGCACCAACGGAGCCATCGTGGTTGTTAACTCAAACAACCTGGCCAACAGGTATAACCAGGGTATACGCAACCGGGTTTTCTTCCGCGAGGAGGAGATCAGCACAGGAGACCTGGTTATGGTTGTCAAGAACAACTACTACTGGCTGAAGGATGAGGAGAACGGGTCATTCATTGCCAACGGCGACATCGCCGAGGTGCGAAGGATAAGGAAGTTCGAGGAGATGTACGGGATGCGCTTCGCGGAGATGACCCTGTATTTCCGCGACACCGAGCTGGAGATAGAGGCGAAGGTGATGCTTGACACCCTGATGATGAGCACGCCGTCACTCTCCCCGGAAAAGTCGAGGGAACTTTATTTCGCTGTGCTTGGTGATCATCCTGACATCAGGTCCAAACGGAAACAGTTTGAGACGGTCAGGGACAATCCGTTTTACAATGCCCTGCAGTTGAAGTTCGCCTATGCAGTCACCTGCCATAAGTCCCAGGGAGGACAATGGGAGAGGGTCTTTATTGACCAGGGAATGTTCAACCGGCAGGAGCCGACGATAGACTATCTGCGGTGGTTCTATACCGCACTGACGAGGGCGACGGACAAGGTTTACCTGGTGAATTTTCCGGATACTTTTTTTTCAGGCAGTAGGCAATAGGCAATAGAGGGGCGAGCGTTAAGTAATGACCCGCCAGCTGGCGGATCATTATAGCGAAGCAGCCAGATTGCAGGGAGCGCGAAGAAGTCTTCAGTCGGCAGTTTGAGNNCCAACTTCTTAGGGGCGCAAGACAGCAGGCAACAGGCAGTAGGCAGTAGTGGGCCGATTTACTATATTTGCGCTTTCCGTAATTTGTGGTGCTGACTGATAAACTGACAAACCGCAGGATATTCCTGTTCTGGGGGCCGCTGGCGCTGACATGGCTTATGATGGCCTTTGAGCAGCCTTTTCTTATAGCTTTTATTGCCCGTCTGAATGATGCAAAGCTCAATCTCGCAGCATTTGGCATTGCAGGATCATTTGCAATGATTATTGAGGCCCCTGTAATCATGCTTATGAGTGCATCCACAGCCCTTGTCACCGGGCGCAATTCATACATGAAGCTACGGCGATTTACTGATTTACTCAATCTCGGAGTGACTGGAATTCAGCTCATCATACTCATCCCGCCAGTTTTCAGGTTCATTGTCATAAATCTGATGGGTGTTCCGGAAGATATTGCCAGGCTGGCTCATATCACACTTCTGATTTTCCTTCCATGGGCTGCATCGATCGGGTACAGGAGGTTTTACCAGGGAATCCTTATCAGGAACAACCTCACCAGGCGAGTAACATACGGAACAATGGTCCGGTTATCCGTTATTGTAGTGGTGGGATTGATTCTTTACGGGGCAGGAGTGAAGGGGGCATATGTAGGTGCGGCGGCCATGTCGCTGGCGGTATTTACTGAGGCAATTGCCACCAGGTTGATGGCATCGCGAACCCTGAAAACCCTGCTTAGC
>DCSU01000122.1 GCA_002325785.1 Bacteroidales bacterium UBA1458
TCAAATCAGACTTTACACCCACGGGTGACCAGCCCGAGGCGATTAAGCAGCTTACTGCCGGACTCAGGCAGGGGGTGCCCTTTCAGACACTGCTCGGGGTGACCGGATCGGGTAAGACATTCACCATTGCCAATGTCATTGAACAGCTGAACAGGCCGGTTCTTGTGCTTAGTCACAACAAGACCCTGGCAGCACAGCTCTATGGCGAGTTCAAACAGTTCTTTCCTGAGAATGCAGTGGAGTATTTTGTCTCTTACTACGACTACTATCAGCCTGAGGCCTATCTGCCGGTGACCGATACCTATATAGAAAAGGATCTCTCTATCAATGATGAGCTTGAGAAACTTCGCCTGAGCGCTACTTCATCACTTCTGTCAGGCAGGAGGGATGTCATTGTGGTGTCATCCGTCTCCTGTCTTTTTGGCATTGGGAACCCTGACGATTTTCGCTCCAACACCGTACATGTGATTAAGGGTGCAAAGACCGGCCGCAACGTATTGCTGCGAAAGCTTGTTGACAGCCTTTATGCCCGCAATGAGATTGAATTCACGCATGGTACCTTCAGGGTCAGGGGTGACACTGTGGATGTCTTCCCGGCCTATGCTGACATTGCCCTTCGTATTGTTTTCTTCGGTGATGAAATTGAAGAGGTGTCGACTTTTGATCCGCTCAGCGGGCAGCACCGGGATGATCTTGAAGAGTATGTTATTTACCCGGCCAACCTGTTTGTGACGACACGCGAGAGGATAAATGTGGCTGTAGGCATGATACAGGATGATATGGTACTGCAGGCAAAGCACTTCCGTGATACCGGCAGGCCCGAGGAGGCAAAACGCATAGAGCAGAGGGTGCAGTACGACCTGGAGATGATCAAGGAGTTGGGTTACTGCAGCGGCATTGAGAACTACTCGCGCTATTTGGATGGGAGGGCTCCGGGAACGAGGCCATTCTGCCTGATCGACTGCTTCCCGAAGGACTTCCTTACGGTGATAGACGAGAGTCATGTGACACTGCCCCAGATAAGGGCCATGTATGGCGGTGATCACTCTCGCAAGCAGACGTTGGTGGAATACGGTTTCCGTCTGCCTTCCGCTCTTGACAACAGGCCTCTGCGGCTTGAGGAGTTCGAGGCCCTCACCGGACAAACCGTTTATATGAGCGCTACCCCGGCTGAGTATGAGATGGAGAAGAGTGAGGGTGTCTATGTTGATCAGGTCATAAGACCGACCGGATTGCTTGATCCGCCGGTGGAGGTGAGACCGAGCCGCAACCAGGTTGATGACCTGATGGAGGAGATCAGAAGCCGGTCGGCAAAGGGTGAACGGGTGCTGGTAACAACCATGACAAAGAGGATGGCTGAGGAGCTGAATACTTATCTGGCCAGGTTTAACATCAAATGCCGCTACATACACTCCGGAGTGGAGACCCTGGAGAGGGTGGAGATACTGGAGGGCTTAAGGTCCGGTGAGTTCGACGTGCTGGTGGGGGTGAACCTGCTCCGTGAGGGGCTTGACCTGCCGGAGGTATCACTGGTGGCAATCCTTGATGCGGATAAAGAGGGCTTCCTGAGGTCCGGCAGGGCTCTTACCCAGACCGCAGGCCGTGCCGCAAGGAACCTGAACGGACTGGTGGTGATGTATGCTGACAGGATCACGGGGGCAATGAGGCAGACCATTGACGAGACCAACAGGCGCAGAGCCAGGCAGTTTAAGTATAATGAAGAGATGGGCATCACCCCACGCCAGATAGTGAGAAAAGGAGGAACCATGATGCGTGCCCTCAGCCGTAAGGGGGCAGAGGTAAAAGCCTACACCGGTCCTGAGACGGCAGATGTGGCAGCCGACCCTGTCATACAGTATATGTCAAGGGAACAGCTTGAAAAAGTCATCGAGAAGACACGCAAGGCGATGGAAAAAGCAGCAGGAGCACTTGATTTTATCGAGGCCGCACGGCTGCGGGATGAGATCGAGGGAATGAGAAGGCTAATGAGCAAAAAATCAGGATGAACCTGGAGAAGCAAGAAATAAGCAATTCTTGCGTTAATTTACTGATCCGGGTGCCGGGCTTCAGGAACCATTTAATATAATTGTATATGCAAAGACTGATTACAAGCCTTCTTATCTTCACTGCCTTGCTTGCGGGGTGCTCCCGGCATAGCGGTCCGGAGCCTGTTGACAATCCGAAGGTAATCATATTGATGTACCACCGAATCTCTGCCGGGGAGGCCGCAAACCTCTATGAACGCAGTGCGGTTGATTTCGAGGGAGACCTTGAATACCTGCATGACAACCATATCCGGGTCATTGACTTCAGGGAACTTGAAGATATCGTTGACGGTGAGACAGAACTGCTCAGTCATGCAGCGTTGATCACCTTTGATGACGGTGATCATTCCTGGTATACCATTGCTGCTCCGCTACTGAAAAAATACCGCATGAAAGGCACCTTCTTCCTCTGGGCATCAAAGATGGGTATGGACTCCTTCCTCACATGGGACGAGGTGACGCTGATGAGCAATTTCGCCTATGAAGGTGGTGAGAGACCATTCGCATTTGGTTCACATACAATGTCGCATCCATTTCTGATGAACATGAAAGCTGCCCTTGGAGGTGGCGAAGCCTTTGCTGCATATCTTGATGAGGAGCTGGGAGGGTCGAAGATATTGATTGACAAATATATATATGACACTGTTGAAGCCCTGGCGCTGCCCAATGGCGACGGCGCCGGTGATACAGATATAATTGCGGCGGCACAGAGGCATGGTTACCGTTTCATAAGGACCTCCGAACGCAATGTGACCGGTTCGGCCTCCACTGACCTTTACAGGCTTCCAAGCCTGCCTATGCTTGATGATACGGCCCAGGAACAGATAGGAACCTACCTGGGAATTATTTAATTCACTGATGAATACTGACCTTCAATGACAAAAATTAAAAAATCGGACGAGAGGGATTGCTGCCGGTACAGATCGCACCCATGGCATGGGATCGACATCGGTGACAAGGCCCCGGAGATAGTAATGACCTACGTCGAGATGGTACCTACTGACACGGTCAAGTATGAAATGGATAAGATATCCGGTTACCTGAGGCTCGACCGGCCTCAGAGATACTCCAACGTAGTTCCGGCACTGTATGGTTTCATCCCACGGACTCTGACCGGGGCTGCAGTGGCGGAGCGATGTATGGAAAGAACAGGCAAGAGGGGTATCAAAGGCGACGGTGATGCAATGGATATATGTATCCTTACTGAAAAGGATATCACACACGGTGATATACTTGTACTAGCAAGACCCATTGGCGGCTTCAGGATGATAGACGGGAATGAGGCTGATGACAAAATCATTGCCGTCCTGTATAATGATGCCGTCTACGGTGTCTACAGTGACATTGTAGATTGTCCCCCAATAGCTATCGAGAGGCTGAAACACTATTTCCTGACATACAAGGATCTTCCGGGAGAGAAAAGAAAGGTTACCATCGCGGAGATATATGACAGGATGGAGGCGCAGGAGGTCATCAGCCGATCAATCGAAGACTATGATGACAGTTACCCTGCATATTAACCTGCCTCCATTGCGTAAGCAGACCTGCTCCGGAAACTGGCATTTTTAGAGTTTGATTGACGAACAGGCGAATAAGTTGATGACCATGCTTCATATTTTGATTAATGGTGATGAACTTCCTGTGGCATTGAATAATTTTGGTTTGTATTATCCGTAGCACCTTAATAACGGTAATCAGGGAAGAACTTTTTATGGAAGAATTGAAAGATCTGGTAATTGAAAAGACGGTAAAAACACCGCGCATTGAATTGATTCATGGCAGTGGAGAGATCTCTTTCTCAGGCAAGTCCTTGCCTGAGAATGCCTCCAGAATCTATGAGCCCGTATTGAACTGGGTTAATGAATACATCGTAATGCCCAGGCCGGTAACGAATCTGAGGCTCAATATGGAGTATTATAATACCTCCTCAATGCTGTGGATCTCAAAAATAATCAAATCACTCTCCAGGATCAATAACCCCGACTATCGCCTTATGGTGCATATCTATATTCCCCTTGAGGAGTATGATGACCTCAAGGAATCGGAGGATATGAGAGAGTCATTCAACCCGCTCACAGATATTCTGCAGAATGCTATCCCGGAGGTCAGTATGAAACTGTACGCCACTGACGAGGCTTCCAAGATCATCAGAGATGCCGTGGTGCTGTTTTGAAGCCAGATTTTAGTCGCGGCAAGACAACCAGGCGAACCTGAGGTTTTCAGGACTTTTGTATCTCTCTTCTTCTTATCTCCTTAACAGCATCAATCATTGCTTCATAGCCTTCAACAGGAACATATTCGGGGATGGAGTTGCCCGATCCTAGTCCATATCCGCGGGCCTTCCTTCTATACTCGGTTCCTTTTTCCAGCACCTCCCTGTATACATCTTCACTGGATTTGAGGCAAAGAGTATTTACGTCAATTCCACCGAAGAGGCCGATCCTGTCACCGTAGAGTTCGATCCATCTCTCAAACGGAGCTATCTGGTCCTCATTTGAGTGTTTGGCATCGATACCCAGCTCAATTATGTCATCCATAATATTAAAAATACAGCCACAACTATGCAGAAGAAATTTTTTACCGGAGGCGTGCACCGGATCAATTATTCTCCTGTACTGCGGAAGGATATGCGTCCTTATTGTTTCAGGATCGAGCATTGTGGATGTTTTATAGCCAAGATCATCTCCCATCCTGAAGAAGACGAAAATATCGCTGTAGTTCCTTATCATCTCTGACCATAGTGTCACGTAGAGATCGCCGATTTTCCTGAACAGGTCTCTGAACAGGTCGGGATCAAGGAACTGCATCAGACAGAGAGGCTCAAAGCCGACTAGATCCTGGCTTGATTCAAATATCCCGTATCCGCATCCCCCATATGCCTTCATTCCTGTCGGCAAAACATCCCGAATAGCATCGAGGTGAGGTTTGTAGGTTCTCCAAAATAATTCAGGGATCTCATCAAAAGGATATCTATCGAAATCATCTCTTGTCTGTATCGGACCGGGCCTGCCGCCCATTATTGCTCCATGACCAGGATAGATATCACAGATTGCCGCTTCGTAGTCAAATGCGTCATAGGTCATCTTTTTCCAGAAGCCAACAATATTCCTATAGTACTCCCTGTAATCTTCAGTTTTATCTCCCTGTAATCCTATCTCTTTCCCAAGATACCTGGAGATAAAGGGAAGATCGATATGATGTTCATACAATGGAAGCCGTTCCGGTTTTTTATTTTTAAGCACCTGGAGGATATTACTATAATCCGGTGAAAATGTCATGTCAGATTATTCATTATTTAGTCTTGCTGTTTTCAAGCACATCAAAATCAATATTTCTGTTATATACATTAATATTCCTGAACAACATCTTACTTCTTACCATGCAACGTATAGCAATTCGCCCGAAACTATAAACAGCTCCGTTATTAATAAATCCGTTGTCTTCGCCCTCAATTATTACTTTTCCATCAATTGCGCCAATTATCTTACTACCCGTTTGAAGCAACTGGAGCTTGTGCCATTCATTCAGAGAAAGCAGGTGATCAAGGGTGCCGAAGCCTATGGGATACTGGTAAGGGTTTTTCAGCATGGCCCCAGTAGAAATATCGTTTCTCACGTCGTTCATTTCCCTGTAATACTCCCAATGGTAATTTCTTACACTTGACCAGGCAACCATGTTCATATTTCCTGCTGTTCGTAAAGGATAATCTGCCATGAAGTCTTCTCTTTGCATGCCCGAGGCCTGGATCATCAGTAGGCTCAGTCCCCCTCTCCGGAGTGTTTTAAATTCATATTCAACATACAAATCCCCTTCAAACGGCTTATTTGTACATACATACACCTGCTTTTCATACTGTCCTTCACCGATCGGCACATCAGGTGTTTCAATCATCAATCCTTCATCAGTAATTTTCACTGCCTGAGCATATCCCTGTAAATAAAATGAATCAATGTCTCCCTGATTTGTTAGTGAAATGTTAAGTTTATTTGTCCAGTCTCCTCCAGGTTCGAAGCTGAACTTTTTTATCTCTTTCCCGGTATAAATATGTTTCAGCCTGTCTTCAAATACCTGGTCAAAATCTGTTGCCTGGTTTCTGTAAAGGTCATAAATCTCCACGTCGGAGAGTGGATCGATATAAAACTGAACATCCGAAAAAACAAGGGCCGGATTACCCAGAAACAAGGTGTCGCCGCAAAAATCTCTTTCAAGCCTTTCACAGGTTACATCATTGCTGGCAACTTTTATCCCGTTAATGTAGATTGAGATTTTTTTCTGAGGAAGATCCCATGTAGCAGTAATGTAGTACCATCTGAGCTTTTCAAAATCAGAATGATTTGCTGCTGCAGCTGCATGATTATACATATCATGTCCGGTACCCTGCCTAAATTTTATCGTTAGCCCCGGATGCCAGGATTTGTTTATATAAAATGAAAAATTTGCTTCAGTAAAATTACCGGAATCATGACTGTCGCTTAACAGAGGGAAAATATTAAAATTCTTGTTATCAGCGCCAAAGTAACTTGCGCTCCAAGCCGGTGCAATGTCTTCAAGAGCCATCACCCAGATAGCCAAAGTTCCTTTATTGCTATTAATGTTATGCTTTAATAATTTGATCCGTGTATGTGAACTCGTGGCATTTAATCCAGAACGTCCGTTTTTTTTCACTATTCTTGCAGCGCCATCAATTAATACATTAGTTTGAGATTCGAGCGTATTGAAATTGTAATTAACATCCGGTTCCGGCAAAGTGGTTTTAGTTGTGTCTGCACAAGAAGAAGATAAAAATGAGAATAGCGTTGATAAACATAAAAAATGAAGTAATAATCCTGCCTTGCACTTTGTTAATGACGCTTTCATTAGTTGACTATTTTTATCTGTCTTTTAATAAAATTATTCCATATATCTGTAATAAACAGGTAACCCTGATCCACGAACTGATAGTCAAAATATTCCCTGTCGGTTCCCAGAGAATAACTATGATATCCCATCTTTAGTTTATAGATGAGGTCCTCGCTCCCGACATACATTCTGTTTTCAATGTCAGACAAACTTTCGTCTTCAGGCCAGGAATCCAATGCGATCATAGTAGCAACGACAGGGATATGCATCATCCATCCCCACCAGCTGTATCTGGCATCGCTTCTCTCTTTGACTTCGGGGACGAAGCCATCTGTGGCCTGAAACTCCCTGCACATGCCCGGTCGTCCAAGCACAGGGGAAGAGCCGTTATTAAGTGTATATGCGGCTCCGGACCGGGAGCCGTCAGTTACAACATGAGGATACATCCACCTGCCTATTGCGGCATAAAGCTTAACCGGATCAAATGGTACTTTTTCAACTGCTTCAGGAGGAGCCCCGAAAATGAAAGGCATTCTGGCCCCGTAAACCTTTCCGCCGGCCTTGTCAGACTGCACCGTTCCCGCAGGANNTGCCGTCAGGATAGGTTTTTGTTCCTGCAGCAGTCCAGGTCTCCACTATGTTATGAAAATGAAGCTCACGGAATTTGCAGATATATTCATCATATCTGAAGTCGGCGAGTATCCTGTTCACGGTATCGGTCCCGCCGAAATAGTACCATGCTGCTATCATAACACCTACATAGCCGTCATTATGATTCGGATTCCATGTCTTTCCAATCCTGTAGGTCTGGTAGGTGCAGAGATTAGGCCAGTTTAAATAGTTGCTGTGATAATTCCCGGTAACAGCGAAGGCTTTCATTAGCCAATCTAATTTCTTAACCTCCTCCCCGGAGAGGAGGGACCATATTGAAGGCGTTCTTTTTGCAAGAGCAATGGCAAATACCTGCCCGATATCTTTCCATCCGGTCAGATCGCCTCTGCAGGATGGTTCCCGACTTTTACCTGACGAATCTTCAGTAATAATGTTCCGTAAATGCTCCATAACTCTAGTCCTGACCAGTCGACTATCACTACTTTTTATATCAGGACTCAGATATGCATTTAATGCGAGGAAGTAAAGAGCTTTGTCTTTACCGATTATTTTATCGGTCCAGAGTTCAGTATCTATGTTTGGTCCGCATGTGTTATGTACAAGAGGTATATTCATAGCCTCATCGATCCGTGCCTGGCTTAAAGATTGGGCATTAATAAATCCCGGCATCGGCATCACGCTAACAAGAATCAGAAATCCGGCTTTTTTAATCATAGATTATTAATTACTTTAGATAATCATGCATAAAATCTTCAATTGGTTTATATACATTATTTTGCCATATCTCCTGGTATGCGGTTTGAGTTAAATGGTGTGCTCGATAAGGGACAGTAAAGATGATTTTCTTACCCTTAGCCTGATTAAGAGCTGCAAAAACGGCAGAGGAAGGGCATGTCTGGTCAATAAGGCCAATTTCAGCAACGATTGTCGCTTTAGAACCCTTAAGAATATGAGCTACATCAAAATAGGGCAGTGCTGCCAACATTTTTTCTCTGTTATTTTCAGTTTCAAACAGGTATGGCCAGCAGCCTTTGCGGCCGACCAGGCTGCCTCCCCAGTCACACATAGCCGGAACGGTGGCAATAACTGCACTGACCCTTTTATCCAGACCGGCAGCTGCCAGGGCTTGTCCACCGCCCTGGCTCTCTCCAATAACAAGGATCCTTTTACCATCCCATTCTGGCATTGATGTCAGGTAATCGAGAGTTCTGATCAAACGCAGGTACATCCCTCTGAAATATACAGTTTCCCTGTTCTCCAGCCCTGTTTGTGCATAGTTTTTCAATTCATTGTCCTCAAGATCACGATAATAACTATCGGATTGTCCGTTCAGCATTCCGTGAGCGTTCAGATCAAAGGCTAATGATCCATTACCCATTTTGGCATAGCGCAGGGCAATCTCCGGTTTTGACCGGCACCAGTCTCCATAAACACCTGCAGCATGGAAGTAAATTATGATCGGAAGTGATTTCGGAGCCGCAGATGAGGGTCTGGCAAAATATCCGCGTGCCGGTTTCGGGCCAGTGCAGTTAAGTTCCATATTAAAACATTGATAACCGGCATCAGTATGAGGTACAGGTACTTCTTTGGCCTGAAGGGGCAAAGCCCTCAGTTCAGTTTTTTCACTCCTCCAGAATCTTTCAAGGTCTCTGGGGCGACCCGTTCCCGGTTTGTATTTTTCTGGGTCGACAATCAAACCAATGCTTGCTGATCCTGTTTTTGTTCTTGCTTCGAAAATAAAAGTTGCAGGACCTGAAACAGTTTCACTGAAAATTTCCAGGGTATCGGTTCCAGGGTTCACTATCCACATGGTTTGCCGTTCCGTAAAGTCCCGGATGATTGCAACTGAAACAGAATCATGTTCCTTATGCTCTAATAACAGGGTTATCCGGGCACTCTGTCCGCTTTTGTAAATGCCGTTATCATTGGACTGTTTAATTACGACACCCTGGCCGGAAGACGAAGTGGTGAATCCCCAAAAAAAAATAATTATCCATGAAGCGATAACCACTTTTTGGATGTGTTTCCAGGAGTCCATTCTTCGTTATTTAAGCTGGCACAGATTCTAAATTGTATTAAAGTATTACCGTAAGAATTAAGTACTACGCCGGGCATTTTGCCAGGTGATCAAGCAGCTCGGTGAGAGAGCAGGTTGCCACGCCAACATATTTATCCGCCCCTCCGTAGTAGACAAACAGGGTGTCGTTAATGACAACCTTGCCGCATGGGAATACAACACCCTTGTAGAATCCGTTTAACTCATAATCTTCTTCGGGCTGCAGAATCCAGTCCGGAGTGCGGTGCAGAACAACTGAAGGATCATTGAGGTCAAGAAGCATCGCACCTAACCGGTAAAACCCATCAGGTCCTACAGCATGATAGATTGTCAGCCAGCCTGCTTCAGTCCTGATGGGAGGGGTGTTGCCCCCGATCTTTTTCTCCCACGGGTATTTTGCCTTTGCCAGTATCTTACCGTCGGGGAAGCATAGAATATCATCTGATGATGAAATCCACATTGCAGGAAATTCTGTGCCATATTCTTTTCCTACCCAATCCATCGGCCGGTGAAGCATGAAGTATTTCCCGTTTATCTTTTCCGGGAAGAGGATCACATCACGGTTATCGACCGATGCATTTGTCAGACGACCGGCCCGGATAAAGGTTTTGAAATCTTTTGTCATGGCCAGACCTGTGACAGTATGATTGTTCCTGAATACGGAAGGGAACTCACCAGGGAATACCGGAGACTTATACTCACGTTTATCATAGAGCCAATATTTACCGGGTGGATAGGGTCTGCTTGCATAGGTTATAAAAAACCAGTCACCCATTTTTATTACACGGGGATCTTCAACACAACCGGCGTCAAACCCATCTTTGCTTGGACCGAATACCGGATCAGGAAAAAGTCTGTCAAAGTGATAACCATCCTTGCTTTTTGCCAGGCCGAAATAAGTACGGTGTTCGTCATCATTCCCGGCAGTTCGGTAGAGAAGATACACTTCGCCTGTATTATCATCATACCATGCTCCCGGGTTAGTTGCAACAAGACTTTCCCAGTCATTACCCGGATTGGGTGAGAGGATAGGATTACCCTTAAAGCGATTTAGTTTCATTGTATTGAATATTTATCTGTAAATGAACATAATGACAAAGCAGAATATTACCAGAAGCAGTGACCACAGCCTGAAATCACTGTACCATCTTACTTTTTTGAAAGCTACAGATTCCTCCCTAAAGAATTCCCTTGTTAAAGTCATTCCTTCAGTCTTTTCTTGCGCAGGTTTTTCCGTAAGGAGACTTACGGTCACCATTATTGTCATGGTAAACAGGAAGTTAATTGGGGCCATATAAAGAAAATGCATTGTTCCGAGGAAAGTATGCTCCAGGCCGTAGAACATCATGAATAGTGCAATACCTATTGTTGAGAGGAGGCCTGTAAAGATTCCTGTGCCATTGGCGCGTTTCCAGAACAGGCCTAGCATAAATGCAGCGACTATCGGAGGGCCGACGTAAGAGAGGAGCTGCTGATAATAGTTTACCAGGGTTCCGAACTTCTCAATGAACGGAGCCCATATAGCTCCCATGATCAGGATAACGGTCGCTGATATCTGTCCCACTCTGACAAGCTTCTTTGAGTCAGCCTCAGGATTAATTTTCCGGTAGAAGTCCATTGTGAAGAGTGTGGACAGGGAATTAAGGCAGCCGCTGAGGCTTGCTGTAAGGGCTGAAATCATTGCTGCAAGCATTATTCCCAGCAGACCGACAGGCATCCATGTTGTCACCATCCTGGGATAAATTCCGTCTGCCGGCAAAGTATCAGGGAAGGCAACGAATGCGCGTATTGCAGGAATGAAGATCAGGTAAAGTGTAAACATCGTAAGGAATCCTGTTAACAGTACACCTTTCCTTCCGCTGTCAACAGATTTTGCTGACAGGACTCTTTGCACCAGCTGTTGATTGTTTCCCCAGAAATAAAAGCCAAGTATCGGAATAGCGGTTATCATTGCCGGCCACGGAACGGCTTCGTCATTCAGTCCCCTGATCAGATGAAGCCTGTCAGTATTCGCCAGCCTCTCGGCCAGCGCTTCCCAGCTCCCCACGTTCTGCCAGGCAAGAAATGCAAGTATCATTGATCCCACAATCAGAATGACAGCCTGTACAACCTCTGTTTTTATTACAGAGGCGAGCCCACCAGGTATGGTATATGATGCGACTATAAGTGCCGAGATAATCACTACAGCCCTAATGCTGATTCCGGGGAAGATGATGCTGAAGATCATCGCGCTGCCGTACAAAGTGGCCGCTATATCCATAAATACACCGCCGATAATTGAGATTGATGAGAAATAGTATTTGGCTCTCGCATCAAATCTTCGTTCAAGGAATTCAGGCATGGTGAAGATACCCGATTTGATATAGAAGGGGAGGAAGATCCAGGCGAAGAACACCATTACGAGCACTGAGACCAGGTTATAATTAAATATCACCAGCCCGTACTTATAGGTAGCGCCTGAATGGCCTATAAGGGTCGAGGTTGAGATGCTGGCAGAAAAGAGCGCCAGCCCGACCATTGCCCACCCCATGTTCCGGCCGGCGAGGAAGTAGTCTGTTGAGGATTTGTTTTTCGCATTGCGTAGTCCCCACCAGATGATACCAATAAGGTAGAGTGCTATGATGGATATGTCTATCAGGCTTATATCAGTTATTGTCAGCATCAGCATCGGTTTCATAACATATGTATAGGTTTAGTTTGTTGTGGTCCAGTTATGAAGGTCTGCCAGGTCAGGTGTAATCACGCCCTGAGCGGTTGAAAAGTCAATTCTGATTTTCACCGGGGTGTTTGCCGTACTGGTAAACCTGACCATAAGCTTTCCGTACCATTTATTTACTGAATTCTTGCCTGCCATAATTGATGAAAAGAGAGGACTTGTCTCTGGCAGGTAGGAGACTTCAGTTTCAGATCTGTCTGCCTTTTCGAAAACAGCATCGGAAGGTGATTTGATATAAGCATATAAGATCTTGCCATTCTTAACCATTGACACCGTTTTTCCATCACTGCTTATTACAAGGCCATCGGTGGCAGGACTTTGGGCAAGCCAGTAAATAGTTGATGCTTTTGTCGGGATGAACTCATCCTGTATGGTTATCAGTTTATTGCTCCGGTTAAGCTTGATGCCGCGCTTATAGTCTGACACATCGCGGCTGTAGCATGATGTGAGGTCAATAACATAGAAGCCACCGTTATTGTCTGCACCCTCCTTAATCACTGCAGCGACACCGAAAGGACTCTGTTCAGGACGGGCATCGGGGTTTATTACCAGGCAGCTTTTTGATTCGGTCCTTATACGGTAATAGTAGAATCTGCCTCTGGTGTTTGCCGTGTTTGCCGGATTATCGTTATAAGCAGGAGATGTTACCGTAAAGTAGTCAGAGGGATAAGGATCTTCTCTGCCGAGGTTTCCAACAACAAAGTTTATTCCAAGGGCCTGAATAAAGAAAGTGCCTGCATCAAGATGTCCGTGGCTGGCATTGTTATCACCTGAATGCATACCCACATACATTGAATTCAGGTCTGAACCGTCCTCTCTCACGAACATATAATCTGCCCCATTGATAAATCCGTTAACCGGTAAAGAGACCTGGCTTCCGCGGTTAACCAGATCCGGATCATAGAAGATCAGATCGAACCATCCGTTCATCTTTTCCGTTCTGCCGGCATTTCTTTCAAGGCAGGAGTTGTAATGGGTCCTTGCCAGATCGGCGTCTGAGGTATTTCCTGCAAACCAGAAGTATGAGAGAAATTTGTTTGTGACGCCATAGTAGAGATAATCATCGCCCACTGTTGCGGTACCGGCAGGTCCGGAGACGAGGTAGGGGAACCAACCTGTCTTTTTGAAGCCACTCAATCCGGCAAGGCCGAAAGATGTGCTGAGCACCTTTTTCAATGACTCCAGGGCAAGGAAAGTATTTGATAAACCATAACCCCAGTACATCATTCCCTCTTCGCTGGCACCATCCGGTTCAAGTGATTCAAGGTAGGGTGGAATGCCATTGGCTGATAATGCTATAACACTGCTCATGAAATCGGGGTCGGTCTCATAACAGGCGAGGGCGGCCATAATCATGCCGCCGTGACATATTCCATTCCAGTTATTGTCTGTCAGATACCATTTCCAGGCTCCTGTACCGGTTTCAATCTGTGTCTTGCCCGGTTCAAGTACGAATTTTCTCACGGCTCCTACAAGCCTTATTCTCTGTTCGATTGACAGATAGTCATACAGCCCGTCATATGCTATTGCCACACCCTTTGCAGCTATTCCGGCATCAAGGAAATGTCTTGCGGCTCCCCAGTCCTGATAATTACACATCTTATCAAGTTGTGCCCAGCAGCGTACTGCGTACCTGGGGTCTTTTGTAAACTGGTATGCAAGTACCAGGTAGGGTATCTGGTCGTTACTGATCTTATGCAGATTTGCTACCCGCAGATTGGCACCGTCGAGACCCCATTCAAGGATTGGAGAGGAGAGTATCTCGTCAGCTTTAGATATTATCATTTCATAAGTGGGCCTGACAAACTGATCAGTAAGTGCAAGCGCCTTTATCCTTTCAATATCAGAGGTGCTGAATATCAGTCTGGGATGAACGCCTCCTTTCCTTGTCTGATTGAAGCACTCCCTGACAGTGGAGGGCATGACTGGCACAACCTGTGATGGGATGACCGGTCCGGAGCCTCCGGAAGAGGTAACCTGAAATTTTCCGGCGGCAGTGACTGTTTCCTGGCCAATCCTCAGGTATATTGAATAGGAGCCTGCTGCAATACCTGACGGTATCCTGAATTGCAGCCGGTCGGATGCAGATGATACCGGAACGAGGTGATAGCCGCCGATTATGATTAGATTTTCCCATGTGTTGGAGGAGAAATTCTTTCCGATAACGGTCACATCCGTGAGTTCATGGCCTGATGAGGGAGAGAAAGAAACTATTTCCCGTACTTTGTTAGCCGGGTTGGCGTCAATCTTCTTCTCACAGCCGGTCATGGTTGTGAAAAGTGCAAAGAATATAAGGAGGTTAATCATTTTGGAACTCATTTTTCAAGGACAGGCAGATCATTATTTGGCTGATATAAGGTGAATCATTTGTATGGCAATACGGATCGATTTCATACTATCTATTTTATGGTGATCAGTGAAGTGGATTTTAAGTTAAATCCTTCAGCCTTGACCATTGTTGGCAATCTGTCTTTCAAATCCCATGCAACCTCAATCACTCTCTTTTCTCCGGGAAGCAGAGTGAAGTAACCATCGGAGATGTAAGCGGGCAGCAACATCATGTCATTCTTCCCGTCAAACAGATTGAGCTTTATTCCGATGAGAGGGTCTTTGCCGTGGTTGGATACCTCAATCAGTTTTATGCCAGGTTGCTGTTCAACGATTCTTCCCTTTATTACTCCTTCCGCCAGGTTATTAAATGCATAAAAGCTCTCATCACGGAGAGTGCTTTGCCAGTATTCATTATGTGAAAGAACTTCGCTACCTGATGAAAGGTGTAATCTGATCAGGTATACGTCAGGCAGGTCCACTGGCAGTTCTGCGGTAAAACATCTGGTAAAGCTGTTGGCAGGAACATCAGTGACAATGGATTGGCTCTTGATTCTTTTACCGGAAAGATCAAATATCTGAAGTGTCACCTTAAGGTCCTTGTAACTCATCAGGGTAGTATTCACTGCAGCTACCATCTTGTCATGAGGTGTCATCTGGATGTGCAAAGGCTCGCATGCTTTTTTTGATCCGTAATATGAGCCAAGCGTCTCATAGTCCCATGAATAAATCTGCCAGTCAGAGGTCGGCCATGCCGGGTGTGACATCCATAGCAGAACGCCGCTCACATTGTTCCAGAGCCTGCTGTTCCAGGCTTCAAACATTGCACGATGGCTCTCGTAATTGACCAGCTGGGCACTATTGCAGTACTCTTCGAGATTTTCCGGCTTTCCGTAGAGGGTCTCAATGGTATTGCAGTAAATAACCTGGCCCATGTGGAAATCGTGATAGGCCCAGACATCGCTGACAGGCCAAAGATCCTCCTCTGCCATCATTTTGCGCATTGAGCTGGCCGTTGGCACTGATGGTATTCCGATCTCTGTATTAAATCCGGCAACATCCCCGATATAGCTTTTCGGATCGGGATAGAAGTGCCACGGCCCGCTCGGGCGGAGGTTAAGGTGTCTTGAGTTTGGCTGATACATCCGGGTTTCATCTTCTCTGGCGATGAGTTTCTGAAGCTCTGCCTCAAGTTCAGGCGGAGCATATCCTTCGTTGCGGGGACACCAGATGGCAATGGCGGGGTGATTGCGAAACCTTTTCACAACATCCTCTGCGTTATCCATAAACAGCCGGTTATCATTTACGTTTAGATTGTATCCTTCAGTTGATAACCAGAAGTCGTTCCACACCATCATTCCGTATTCATCACAGAGCTCAAAGAACACCTCTTCAGTGCTTTCGCCTGTCCAGTTACGGATCATATTGAAATTGGCATCGCGATGAAGCCTGAAGCAGGGCTCAAGCCTTTCTCTTGATACCTGTTTCATGGCATCGTCCATTCCCCAGTTACCTCCCTTGCAGAAGACCGGGATACCGTTTACCAATATTCTCAGGAACGGATCATTGCCGTTATTGCTAACGGGACTCAATAGGGTTATATCAGCAGATTCTGCAAGAGTGGGAAGAGATGTTCCTCCACCTGCATCAAAACGCTCAATATTATCAAACATGATAATGCCTGATGCTTTCACCGGATTGTATTGAATTCTCCTCGTTGTGCTGTCGCCAAGGGCTACGGACAGTTCATATGCATATTCCCTGACACCAAAGCGAAGACTCTTCTGATCAGAGAGGTTCCCTCGCGGCATAGTTGCCTTCATTTGCAGCTCGTACAATTCTGCTCTGCCATACCCATTCGGCCACCAGAGTCGCGGATTCTTCAAGTTCAGCCCGGGAAATTCCGAGGGAGAGAATACAACCTGTTTCAGCTCACCTGGATTTAAGACAACCGTCTTACTTAATACAATCTCTTCTGTTGCAATTGTTAAAGTTACTTTCTGAGCTTTCTCTGAATTGTTCCTTAGTCCTGTTTTTACAGTTAATAAAGCGCTGCTGGTATCAGGCAGAGGGAGGTCGGTAATTATCTGCGGGTCTTCGATCGTAACTGCATCGGTAAACCTCACACGCACATCCTGCCATATTCCGATGTTACGGTCACGTATACCCGGCACCCAGTCCCATCCTTCGGATGATATGAATGTCGGTCCGTCAAGACAGAGCTGGCCGCCATTCGGACCAGCTCCGGTAGTTAATGATTCCTCATGCGGGATACCTGGATTATTGGGCGGCTTGATATGAACGGCCAGAATGTTGCTTTCACCGTATTTAACATGGTCTGTGGCATTGAATAAACCCCTTTTGAACGCACCTGCCATCTGCCCGAGCATATTCCCGTTCAGCCAGATATCAGCCCTGTAGTTGATGCCATTGAACAGAAGCCATATCATTTTTGCTGAACTGCTGTCAGGAAGGTTGAAACTAAGCCTGTACCACCAGTCTTGTCTGCAGAGGGAATCGGGGATAGACAGATTATTAAGTCCGAAATAGGGATCAGGATAAACACCCTGTTCAACAAGGGTTGTAAGAACAGTTCCCGGTACTATGGCATTGTACCAGTCATTGGTGTTAAATTCAGTACTGTGGATTACATTTTCAGAAGATGTGACTTTGTTTACTTCAGCCATCTCCCATCCGGCGGATAAAACAAACTCGTTTTCATTTATTTTCTGTAAGGAGCAAGGGACATTTCTCTTTGCCTTTCTTTCCGATGACTGCAATGCGGCCAGTGAAACAGGAAGAGTTGCGGGGTCCTGCGGCTGTGTCAGACCGAAATTACTCGGTAAAATCTGAGCAGTGCAGGGGTGCATAAGTCCAAAACACAATAAACCTGAAGTCATTATCCTATTTATCTTTTTTACCATCTCAATCCTGCTCATGTATCTGTCTGCGATTGTTCTTTCTGTTTTCCTTTCAGTCTACAGGCCTGTACTCCGGCTGAAGGAGTGAAACTCCGGGGTTTCGTTTTACAGGCTTAAAAGCTAATAATTCGGATAGGTGGAGCATGTTCATTATTTACTCATTGCAATTATCTCTTCAAAATACTCCTGGGCCCAGCTTTTTGAGCCGTCAGGGCGTATCAGCCAGAAACCCCTCAGTTCCTCAGCCGTTTTGTTCCTCTCCTGCGTTCTGGGGCACTCTTTCGGTTCGTTACAGAACAGCTCCCAGTGGATTATATAGGGGACATCCTGGGCAAGGTACACTGCCATCATTAAATCCCAGAATTCCCTGACCGTCTCACGGGTCTGGTCATTAACGTTTTCCGGAAGGCCTATCTCCCCGATGAACACCACCCTCTGACCATTCATATAATCAGAAGGCTCAAGAAAACGGCGGATATGATCAATACCCCTGAACATTTTTATGCCATCAGGAGAGCGCCCGTCATATGATGACCATGAAACCATATCAATCTTTACATGTGGCAGAACAGATGTTGTAACAGACGGAATGCCTTCGAGCCCATCAAACACCTTGTTTACTTCAACTGCGTGATACACCTTGCAATTTGTATTACCCGCTTCAGCCCTTGCCCGGTCAACTCCTCTCTGCCTGTATGTCACCCAGTCTATCATGTTCTTTACCCTCACCGGGGCGTCAGCCGGAACTCCTGCCTCTTTCCACCGCGCATCCGGCTGGGTTCCGCCCCTCATTGTCCAGTCTCCTTCCCACATCTCAAGGATAAATGTGACATCCCTGTCCTTATATTCCGAAAGAAGGTACCGGGTCAGTTCACAGAACTCATTCTCTATACGGCTCAGTGTCCCGGTTTGATCTTCTGCTGATGCATCTCCGAAGCCCTCGTTGATATTAAGGGCGAAAACGCTGAAAGGCATATCAAATACTGACTTATAGTATGGATGCTGAGCAAGTTCCTTAAGAGTCATGCTCTTTGTCAGCTTCCAGTCAGAATTATACCTGTACCCGCCTGCATTGCCTTCAGCCTTGGCAAACCAGAGTTTCAGCACGCCGTACCCAAGCTCCTCCATCTTTTTTGCACCTTCAATAATATATGGCTCACGGGTGAAGCAGTACTGTCCGTCCATATGGGTAGCGCCGAGGCGGTCTTTGATATCAGATGGGATGGGACCTCCTTTTAAAGGTTTGTGCTTCTCTATCAGTTCGAGTATCTGCTGGTCAGTTAACTCCGCCGGTGTCTTTTCCTGTGCAGAAATGATCAATCCAATGATCATGGCTAACGAGGCAAGAATTGTCTTTTTCATGGATTTGCAAGTGTTGAATATGCCCAACTCATATATTCTTCGCGGGTTGGCAACCTGTTCAGAGACTTTTTCTGGTCGAGAACCCATTGTTTTGCCTTTGAATAGAAGCCGGCATAAGTGTCATACAGCGGCCATTTTGTGTTTGTATTGTCTATCAGCCAGAAGCCCCGCTGGGTTCCGTCCTTAATCTCATTGTTGTACATTTCCCAGTAAAGAACGAAAGGTGTACCCCATGCAACAGATTTCCGGATGTTTTCACGGTTTACCGCTTCGTGCTGTGTCTTTGAGAAGCCAAAGTCCTGTGCACATCTCCCCATCTCCCCAACGAAGACTCTCTTCCCGGTGATGTGTGGCCGGGGCGGCAGGTTGCCCTCGATGTAATTCAGAACATTACTGAATTCGGTTTGGTTAAGTCCCTGTGAGTCATATGCAGAGTATGAAACGTAATCAACATTGGTATAGGGGAGCACATAGTTCGTCACTCTTCGAAGTCCGTTTATGGCATCAACAACGCGGTTCACCTCACAGTAGCTGAATACGTTTACATTAGTGTGGGAGGTGACTCTCGTGGCTTCATCCACTGCATTCTGGCGGGCGCGATACCATTGTATCATTCCCTCAATGCGGGCATCTGAAGGAATGTAGTTGACATCATAGTTTGGCAGCAGGTACCAGTCCCCCTCCCAGTGTCCCAGAAAAAACTGCTTGCCGCTGTTATTGAATTTCGTCAGAAGGTAGGTTGTCAGGTCAGCTATCTGCACAGAGTCTTCCGTTCTCTCCGCTGCTGAGTATCCGTCTGCCCAGTTTGAGTGAGAGCGTGCCCAGAAGAAGTAGTAGGTAAAAGGCATGTCAAGTACCGCGCTGAAAGATGGATCATCCCTTACCAGTGCGGTTATATTGGGATAGGTGCGGCCGGATATATTGTAACTTCCAGCGCTGAGGCTGATCTTGAGAATGTTGCTTCCCATTGCCATAATAGCTTTTGCCGTCTCCACGAGCCTGTCGTCGGAGGAGAAACCGTATGACGGTCCTATTGTCTGTGTTCCAATGGCATAGTTAAAGTTCAATACCGCAGGATCGGTTATCGGGGCTTCCTTCTCCTTCACCTCGAACAACTGGGTTGATTCAACCGTTAGGCCATTTACTGTGACGGAGGTCTTGAATTTGCCGGGAGTTAAGCCTGCAGGTACCCTGAACAGCAACTGGACGGATGTCGCAGAGGTGACAGTGGCAGTCTTGCCTCCCAGCATGATCAGGTTTGATGCAGGTGTGCTGCTGAAGTTAGAGCCGTTGACCGTAACGGTTTCTCCCTCGGTGCCAGCCAGAGGTATGATTGAGTATATCACAGGAGACTCCCCTGCAGTATCAGGCTGCTCCTTATCGCAGGCACCCAGCAATAGAAGGGAAGAGAGTGTTATCGCGATCAGCCGGTGCATATCTTTATTTTCTGGCAGCGAGGTATCCCCATATATAAGCCGAAGGCCCAAGGTTGCGGTCAACAACATATTCATTCATCAGATCCCATCCATAGAGATCAAAGTATGATTCGGCCGATGGCCAGAGTGACCCGGCAGGAGTGCACTCCCGGTCAAGTCTTTGTCTCATATCTGATCCCGGTCTTGCATAGACAGGTACCTCACACGGTCCGCAGACGGAGATTCCAATAGGAGCAGGCTGCCCGGTGTGCCGTGTGTCTTCATGCAAAGGGTGCTTCACATAGTTTGCTCCGAGACCGGTTGTAAGCACCAGGTTCATCGGGTTCGCACCGGCTGAAAACAGTGTTGAATGCAGCAGTGTGTTGAGGTATTTCATATCTCCAGTAACGATGTGGGCACGTACCAGAGCAGGGGATGCCGGTATTGAATAGTTGCTTTCCCATCCCCCCATGGCACGTCCGGGGATGCCTGTGGTGATGCCATATGCATTTTTACCTGATACATCAACAAGCCTGTCTGCTCTGCTGAGGAGTGAATCTGCAGCTGCTCTCTGTGCCTTTCGGTTGACTCTGTCGCTGCTTAGACGTGCATAAATGAACACAGCATCGGTTCTTGTTGTCTCAATATTCATCGTTGAAAGGAATACCTCATGCCATCTCTTTTCCCCGGTCAGCCTGTACAACTCTGCGGCAGCGAGGTTGCGTTCAATAGCTACCTGTGTCTTCGCGTGTGCGGTAATCCGTGCGTAGAGAGTACCGGATATCCACTTCTGGTATTCGGCTTCTGACCACAGCATAGCCCTTTCAGCGCTCTCCGCCCAGACAAGTGCCTCATTGTCTTTGCCGATCATTCGCAGAACATGTGCGGCACGTGCTGCCACTCCGGCATAGATGAACCCGGACCAGTGATCAGGTGCATAGGCATATACTGAAAGCACTTCCTGCCAAGAGGTGCTCCCTTCAGCGGGATGCTCAGACGACTCAACGCCTCCTCTGACGGCTCCATCAGGCAGCTGCAGCCTGCGGTAGATGTCAAGGCCGAAAAGGGCTTCGTCGACAATATCCGGAATGTCATTTGACGACTCCGGGATATTGAGGCAGATCTTGCCGAAATACTCCGGGTATAGTTCCATCAGCTCAAGATAAAGCCTGGGTGAGTTCAGATGCCTTATCCGTCTGTCCCAGTCGCCAGCATCCATCGTGCCGCCCCATGCTTCAGGAACAAGCTCCTCAGTCCTCCCTGCCACAAGAGTATCAAAGTTATTCGTTTCCCTTCCCAGTGCGTTAAGACCGTTGCCACTGTAGAGGAGCGGGGCGGCAGACTGGTATATCTTCACCCCGTCAGCAGGGTGGAAGCTCCGGGGTCTGATGAAGTCGGTAAAGGGTGGGAGCATGGGTATTCCGCTGCGCTGGGTGAAATGTGCTTTCATCGAGATGAGGAATGCATTCTTCCATGTATTTGTGCTGTCAATGAAGAATGGATAGCTGCAACCGATGCCATCGACGCTGATGCGGTACCTCCCCGGCGCAGTGAGACTGCTGAAATCAAGACGAATCACATCGGCACCTGTATGATTGACCCCTGTGCCTGTGGCTTCACGATTATCACTCCTCCAGTGCATCACTGCCATGCCACTGTAGACTCTCTCACTGGTTTTGTCATTAACGACATGAAAAGTCAAGCCGTCAGTATAACTGTATCCACCACCGTTGCCCATCCACAGAGAGAGGAAGGCGTTCTTGCGGGGATCATCTGTCCTGAATCCTATCTGTGAGGCATGTACAGCTTCGCTTCTCACATAGAGAGGGTCATGAACATAATAGACAGCTGATCTGTCAAGGTCCAGGGCAGGCAAGCTGATAAGATATGCCTCACCGACCTTCATGGGGTGAGGCAGTGTGAGGTAGATGAAGTGCTGTGCCGTGTAGAACTCACCGCCGTGGCGATTCTCTTCCGGATAGTTGGTGGGCTTGCTCTTGCGCCATACCGCCGTCGGCCGTACTCCTTCAAGATAGTTGTTGTCATGCGTTGAGGTGATTGTGTAGCTCTCCGGATCGTCGGCGATATCTGTCACCAGATGCCTGCCGGCAAGTCTTTCATAGATGGTGATGGTCTTCTGTCCGGGGCCGACCAACATTCCCAGGGGAAATCCGTTGCGTTCAACCCTGATTGAGTTTTCTTCACCCAGGGGTGAGTAGTTCTTTACAGTAATGCTGTCACCCGGGTCCTGAACGTATGGAATCTGTATTGAAGGAATAATCCGGCAGGCGCTTATCTCAATGCTTAACACTCCGGGAGCTACCGATGCCACATTCAATATCCGGGGTGGCTCCTGCACAGCTCCTGTCGAGGGCAACACATCACCTGTCCGGTTGGATAACGATGTGACATTTGTGTTGTTTCTCCCCTGTGCCTTTACGGTCGCCAGGGGAAGAATCATCAGTGCCATCATCAGGGTGGCTGGTGCAACATGGCTGGCATAGGTTCCTTTAAAAACCGCGTTCCTCATAATCTTTGCTATTGGCCTCGGGGTCATCAGTTTAGTCTCTTTCCAGCGCTGTTCATCAGCTTTGCGAAGTATTCTCCCACCCAACTGGTGGTTCCGTCAGGTCTTACGAGCCAGAACCCTCTCATTTCATCACGCGAGCGTGTCTCTGCCAGTCTTCTGAGCTCCTCGTTCTTCGGTTCATTACAGAAGAGCTCCCACTGAATGATGTAGGGCACGTCAAGAGCGATGCATACGCCCATATACACATCCCAGTTGTGTATCACCGACTGCTGATCCATCAATTGTTCGTAACGCTGTTCGGGTATGCCTATCTCTCCCAGGAAGACAAATGGTTTACCATTCATTACCTCAGTGGGTCTCATCTGTTTCCTGAGGTATTCTATTCCCCGGAAGAGTCTCACTCCGTCCTCAGTAGTGTCATTGACCATAGCGTCATAGCATGACCATGATACCATGTCTGTCTCAGTGACCGGCAAGACATAATTTGAAAGGCCGGGAATGCCGTCCATGCTTTCCATGACCTTGTTAACCTCAATGGCATGGTAAACGCGGCATTTGGTGCCGGTCACTTCAGTCCTTGCCCTGTTGACGCCATTCTGTCTTGCAGTGAACCATTTGATCATTGCATCGCATCGCTCCGTGGAATCAGAAGGAACCAGAACCGAGTACCTGTCTCCGTCAACTGCCCTGATGAGTTCGCCCTCCTTTCTTGACCAGCGAGCGTAGTCTCCTGTACCGCCGCGAAGCATCCAGTCGCCCTCCCAGTTATGCAGGATGAATGACACATCTCTTTCGCGGTAATTGCTGAGAAGGTATTTCGTCAGTTCGTAGATCTCCTCTTCTTCGGCTGCGGCAGTCTCATCTGTGGTTCTGATGCCTGCACCGTCAACGCTGAGAGCAAAGACTGAAAAAGGCATGCTGAAGCATTCTGCCCAGTAAGGGTGCTGGGCAAGTTCTGCCAGGGTTAGAGTATCAGGCAGGTTCCAGTCAGAATTAAAAGGATAAGCCCCGCTACTCTTACGGAACCAGAGCTTAACCATCCTGTATCCCATTGAAGCCATCCGTTCACATCCTTCTACTATATAGGGTTTGTCGGTAAAGAAGTACTTTCCACCAACGTGGGTGGCGCCGAGTCTATCGCCTATATCAGCCGGTATCTGAGCCCCTTTGAGAGGCCTGTTTCTGTCAATTATGGAAGCTATGTCCCTTTCAGTAGTGCCGACTGAACATGAGATAGTAAAGGCTGTAAGGACTGTGATAAAGTGAATTGTTTTCATAATTGATTGTTCTGCCACATTTGTGAAGCCCGGTTGCATGCGATAATAATTGTCAAAGATGCACCAATGATTAATTAAGTCAAAGACAGAGAGACAGGGCAAATCCTTATCTCTCTGTCATTTACCCCTTCGTCTCAGAAGGAGTCCCCCCATCATTTGACCTCAAAAATCCATAAACCTAAAAACTCACAAAGTTATTTTTACATTGGGTGCATAATTGGTTCTGATAGTACCCACTCCTGTGACATCAGCCATTGCACCGACTCTGAAAAAGTAGCTTCTTCCAGTCTTGAGCAATGCCGAATTGGCTGCCAGGTCGATATACAACGTATAAGTCGTGGCAGGATCAATGGTTATTGTCGGATTGAAAGTCTGAGAGAAGCCAGTGCCTGTGGTTGCGAACTTGATGTACTCACCCACGTACTGGTCACTGAAGGCATAAAGCCTGATCGTCCTTACTTTCGCAACCGGTTTGCCTGCTTCAAGAGAGAAGGTAGCAACAATCCGGTTGTTCACCTGATCACGGGTGATAGTGCAGTTCTTTACCCTTATATAGGGTACAACCCTGAAATCGACTTCGTTCTCTCCGGATGTGATAGATACACTCTTCAGCGCATAGGGGAAGTAGTTTCCGTTGCGCATGTAGATATCATAGTTATTGGAAAAAACCAGGTTGTTCCTGTACTCACCATTGTTCTTAATTACCCAGAACTGTGACACGAGTGTGGGAAATCCAAGCTCCTGCACTTCGATCTGAGAACCGGTCTGGATATCCTGCTCCACCAATGCACCGTCAAGGCTGTCAAGGATGGCTCCGAAGACCTGGGCATCAGGGCCCGGGAAGTCATCTATCTCGCAGGATGTCACTGCCATCATCAGGCAGGTTATCATGAAGGAGATATATATTATTTTTTTCATATGATTATGCTTTTTGAATTAGTATTGTGGATTCTGAACCAGACCACTTGTTGAAACATCAGGTATAGCCAGGTAGTACGATTTTGTTTCAAAAGTTCTTCCGCCGGCATTGTTGTCAGGCCAGTTGTTAGCCCTGACGAAGAAATATTTTGGTGGATTTTCGCGTAGGTCCAGTACCGGTACAAGGGCTTTTCTGGTAGTCTTGTTAAAAATTAAATGTGAATCCCTCCGTCTGATAAGATCCCAATAACGTTGTCCTTCAAATGCCATCTCAATCCTTCTTTCTTTGAGGATATTATCAATGGTAGCCGGGATATTGTCTGTGTGTCCTGCCCTTTTACGAAGAGCATTCAGGTATTCTGCTGCCAGTGCCGCGTTACCCTGACCACTCTCGATGGCTGCTTCCGCGTAGTTCAGATAAATCTCAGCAAGTCTGAAATCAATGTAAGGGGTTGTGCAAATGAACTGGGTGATGGTAGTCATGCTCTCCCTGAGGTATTTTTTCACATTGAAACCGGAGCTTGTAAAGTTACCCTGTTCGTTGTTGCCGAGCTGTGCAAAACCGGAGTATTCCGGTCCACTGGAACCGCCATATGCATAATAAGTTATGCCGTCCAGGCCTACTGCATTGCCATTCTGGTAAATAACCTTTGTGCCGTCAGACCTGATCATACCTCCCTGGATAACCATGGTTTTGCCTTTCCATACTGACCCTGGGGTGATGATACTTGCGAAAAAGCGTGCGTCCTTGTTGGCAAATATCTCTGTTGGGTTATTGTACAGTATGTAAGGTTTTGTAAGATCCAGGTCTGTACCCGGGTTAGCCACATATTCATTCTCGACGCCGTCAGTGCGAGTCGCAAGCGGAGCGCTCTGTCCGGTTCCGTTGTCTGTATAATCTTCGAAGAGATCAACAAGATTCAGTGTAGGATTAAATCTGCCGTAATATGAATAGCTGGGTGCAGTCTGTGACGGATTGAAATATACGTCATAACTGTGTCCCTGCATGCGGGTTGTTGATCCGTCAATATATGCCTTCATGAAGATTACCTCCTCCATTGCTCCTGTGGGATTCTGGAAGAGATCCTGAAAGTTTTTGGCAGCATCTGTTCTGGTAGCAGGATTCGGCCTGTAGAGCGACTTCCCGGAGTTATCAATGATAGCTGCAGAAGCAGTGATACATTGCGAATAGTAGTTATTCGCATCTGCCTCTGTCATTCCTCCCACTAGTTTAAGATCCACTGCCTCCCCGGCAAGTGGCGCTTTGTTCGAGTACTTGGCAATGGAAGCAGCATAGAGGGCGACCCTTGACTTAAGGGCATATGCTGCCCATTTGGTTGCTCTGTAGAGGCCATCATTCACACTTGTGGTTGCGGGCAGGTTTTCAACGGCGAGGTCACACTCCCCCAGGATAAAATCAAAAGTCTCCTTTTCGGTGCTTCTCGGCACGAACAGGTCATCGCCTGGTACCTGAGGCACTTCGATGATTGGTACGCCACCGTATCTTTTTACAAGGCCGAAATACATATATGCGCGGATGAAGTGTCCTTCGCTGATGCATCGTTTGCGTACATTCTCATCAAGAGTCGCGGTCTCTGCATCCACCAGGAACTGGTTAACCTGTCTGATGTTGCCGTAGGCGCCATTTGAAATGTTGTTGTTGCCTGACATTGTCACAGCACCGTATGCCCAGTAATTATCATTTACGGGGCCGGCACCAGATCCTGATGAGTAATTGCTTTCGTCAGTAAGAAAGCTGGTTGACCATCCGAAATCAACAAAAGCATTGCCTCCGAGGTCCCTGTGGTAATTAAAGAACTTACCGGGATTGTACATAAAGTCCTCCATCGGCATTTTTACATAGAGGTTTGCCAATAATGTATTGATGCCGTTGGGATCTGACAGAAATACTGTTGAGGGCACTTTGGTCAAAGGCTCAACTTCCAGCCAGTCTTCACATGCAGGCAGGAGTAATAATACTGCTGCAATGGCTATATTTAATACTTTCCTTTTCATATTCTTATTCATAACTAGAAGTTAACATTAAAACCAAAGTTGAATGATCTCATGAGCGGGTAGGTAAGGTCAGCTGCATATGAGCCCTCTTCTCTTTCAGGATCAAGTCCTTTGGCATCCTCGCTTGCACAGAATGTATAGAGGTTGAAGCAGTTAAGATAGACCCTTATGTTATCCATTCTGATCTTTCTTGTAACATTTGCAGGGATTGTATACCCGATTTCGAGTGATTTAATCCTCAGGTAAGTTGCATCAAAGCGCCACATATCTGTTATTAGTGCATCGCCTGTGTTGGATGAATTTACTCCGGTTTTCAAAGCAGGATACTTGCCGCTTATCCATTCGGTATTGGGATCAAAAGGATCGGCGTTGGGGTCTGCTGTATGCCACCTGTCCTGGAATTTTTCAAAAAGTGTCGGATACCGGCCATAGCCCCAGACATCGTTAGGAGCAGTAACTACCGTAAACATAGATGAACCCTGCATTAATATATTGAAATCTAATCCGTTCCATGAGGCATTCAGATTCAAGCCGTACTGCAGCGGAGGGTTGGTGGCATAACCCTGGTACTGGCCTGCCCAGATTGAGGGCGTCATATCATTACCGTTTATAACGCCGTCACCGTTAACGTCGATAATTTCATAGCTTCCGGGTGTGCATTTTGAATTGCCGAGAGCACCTCCGTATAATGGAGCGGTCTGGAAATCTTCGATGTTGGTATATTGATCTCCGCGGGTGTAGATCCATTCTCTGCCCATGACACGGTTGTTACCCCATGGGTCTTTCCACTCTTCCCATGAGCTGACATAGGGTTTTCTTTCGGTATGAATCAGGTACTTGCGGGCATAAGTCATGTTGGCACTTATACCATATTCAAACTTACCGATAATGTTCTTGTGAGATACAAAGAATTCGATCCCCTGGACTTTGTCGGAATTAAGATTTTCCTGTGGGAATGCTGCTCCGAATGTATTTGGTACAGACTGGATTCGGGTAGCAAGAAGTCCATCCCTGTATTTCTGGAATACGTCCGCAGTAAAGGCAAATTTCCCATTCCACATCTCGAGGTCAACCCCTATATCCAGAGTCCGGGTTTCAACCCATGAGAGGCTATTATTTATAACGCCGGGAGGATATGCACCTGCAGTTAAAATATTGTTGTTAAAGATGTAACCACCGTCAATGCCGGAGAACTGGTAACCGGCCACATACTCAAACGGGTTTCCTGCATCAGCACCCATCATCCCGTAAGAAGCTCTCAGTTTCAGGTTTGAAATGACTTCAAGGTTATTCATGAATGTTTCTTCAGAAATACGCCATCCGGCTGAAACTGACGGGAAAAACGCCCATCTTGATTCAGGTGCATAACGATAGGAGCCATCCTCTCTGAAAAGGAATTCGAAAAGATACTTGCCTTTGTAATCATAATTAATACGGCCAAGCAATGAAAGGTACTTCTGTGTATCACGGTTACCAGCTGTTTGCATGTTGGTCTGACTTCCCTGATCAATAATGTCAGTTGTAAAGACATTGTCATACTGTCTCAGGGCAGACAGGTAGTTGTTTTTGATTAATTTGGCCTCCCAGACGAGAGTTCCCGATACATTGTGATTGCCGGCAAATGTGTTTTTATAGTTTGCCTGCCCCTGGAATACCATTCTTGTGAATATGGAATTTGTATTCCGGTATTTTGCAGGAAACCACGAACGAACCAGGGCATCTGACCACTTATCATAAATATTGTATGCTTTTGCCAGATTGGACCAGTTCTGCACATTTCCGTCATATGCACCAACGAGATTTAAACTCAGACCTTTTATCCCAGGTACTTCATAAGAGAGATCGACAGTACTCTGATACTGGAAATTATTCCATTTTTCGTAACCCGAAATAGATTCGGTCGCAAAGGCCAACGGATTTATGTTCTCTGAGTTGGATGCGAGATGAAGCGGATTGTCAACCGTGTATGGACCTATGCCGCGGTCTGAGGCAATAATTGGCTTAAAGAGCCAGAAGTATGATCCTTGCGGTGATCTGTTCTCATCATACTTACCTGAGAAGGTGAAAGTTCCTTTCAGTCTCTTGCTCAGATTGGCTGTGAGATTGGTTCTGAAATTATACTTATTATACTTTTGAATACCGCTGGCAACCAGTCCGTTATCTGTCAGATATCCAAAACTTGAGTAGAATGTTATATTATCATTTCCTCCCGAAGCAGACAGGTTATACTGTGCCTGACCAGCCCAAGGCTTAAGTGTTTCATTGATCCAGTCATAATCCTGATACCCCGGTTCAGTTCCTGCTTTCCATCTGGCAAGTTCATCATCAGTGAATAGCGCAGGTTTACCGATGTTTCTCTCCATTTCATTCTTCAGCACCCTGTATGTGTAGGCATCAACCGATTCCAGCAGGCTGGTGGGCTCCTTAGCCCCAATGAGTGCATTGAACTGAAATTTTGTTGCACCCTTGGCGCCTTTCTTCGTAGTAACGATAATTACGCCGTTGTCGGCGTTCATCCCATAGATAGCTGCTGAAGCGTCTTTCAGCACAGACATGCTTTCGATGTCTTCCGGGTTGAGGCGTTCCAGGTCTGACATGCCGTCGCGTGCGACCCCGTCAATTACAAGCAGCGGCGTTCCGAAGCCGCGGATACTTACCATGCTGGTGAACATTCCAGGCTCTCCTGACTGCTGACGTATAAGAACACCGGCCAGTTTGCCCTGGATGTTACTCACGACACTTGTACTTTTGGTAGTTAGAATCTCTTCAGACTTGATCTGGGTGATAGCACCTGTTAAGGTCTCTTTTTTCTGAGTGCCGTAACCGATTACAACCACTTCATCAAGACCCTGTACCTCTTCGTTTAAAACCACATCGATCACTGTCCTGTTGTTAACAGAAATCTCCTCTGTTATGTATCCGATGAACGAATACACAATGACAGCATTGGGGCTGACATTATCAAGTGTATAGGACCCGTCGGTGCCAGACAACACCCCGTTTGTGGTTCCTTTTACTACAACATTTACTCCGGGTAGCGTTTCCCCGGTATTGCTTCTTAAAGTTCCGGAAACTTTCAAAGCCTGTGGAAATGCTGTTGCGGAAACCAATAAACCAAAGAGCAAAAGAAATGCTGCTCTGAAGTAGGTTTTACGTTTTTTCATAAGCTTTTGGTTAGGTTAGTTATACATTTTCAAAGTTACGATGCATATGTCACTGAGCTTTGCTTGATAAGTCACATGCATGTATTATTATGAATAATTGTGGCGTCATAATAATAATGCCTGAAATAATATACTATTTATCAGAGATATACATATATATTATAATGGTATTATTATGATATATTTTATGCTTTTTATCGTATACCGTGTAGTCTATTAAAGTGAAATTTATATATTTACATAATTATTTGTGGTCATTAATATATTTGATTACCATGGAAAAAATAATGAGAGAAGTTACTCCGGTATCGAGTGAAGACCTTTTTGTTGTATTAAATCACTATAATGCCAAATTTGATTTCCCGGTACATTTCCATCCTGAATATGAAATCAATCTTGTGCTTAATTCCAAGGGCAAAAGAATTATTGGAGATTCAATCCTGGATTACAACAGTCCCGACCTGGTGCTCATCGGGCCAAATACTCCTCATGCATGGACAGGTAATGTCAATAACCTCAATGCACAGGTAGTTACAATCCAGTTCGACGGTCATTTTTTCAACGAAAAGATGCTGAAAAAGAAGTTTGCGACCTCAATAAAGAATATGTTTGAGAAGGCAGCAAGAGGAATTCTTTTCCCTGCTGAGACCATTGATAAACTTCAGGGGCGTCTTATTAAACTTTCCGAGATGCATGGATTCGACTCATTCATGGGCTTTCTGTCGATTCTATATGATCTTTCTATTTCCAGGAATCAGACAATACTGGCATCACAGGGCTTTGTCGGACAATTTGATACAAATAACAGCCACCGAATAAGCAAGGTGATCAGCTACCTGCAGGAAAACCTCATTAATGATATCAAAATAAAACAGGTTGCTGACCTGGTAAATATGTCAGAGACGGCTTTCAGCCATTTTTTTAAAAAACGAACTCAGAGATCTTTTTCCGAGTACCTGACAGACATGAGAATTAGCTATGCTGCCAGGCAGATCCTTGAAACTGACAGAAATATATCAGAGATATGTTTTATCAGCGGGTTTAATAATCTCTCCAATTTCAACCGGACCTTCAAAGGACGGTATGGCTGCACGCCAGGTGAATTCAGATCGCAGCAGCAGTTTCTTACCCGCCATTAATAATACTACCTGGTTGAAAAATCCAAAGAATAAAGATGATCAGGAATCTGTTCTCCTCTCTTCCCTGACATGTACTCTTCATTAAAGTACCTGATTTCAGTATTAAACAGCATTCTGGTTTCTTAATGTTATACTATTTTTAAGTTGTATATTTATTAATGGGTCATGGGTCTGAGGTTTATTTCATTTCTGCTGGTTTTTTCATTTGGAGCCACGTTCAATTCAGACAGTCAGTCACTCCGACTGGCATCAATATTCGGCGATCATATGGTGATACAGCAGGGTGTAAATGCCTCTGTCTGGGGCACTGCAGCTCCGGGTACCAATATAAAGGTTGTGTTTGCTGGCTTCTATTCTGAAGCAAGGTCTGATGATGATGGCAGATGGATGCTGAAGATGCCCGTGTTAAAGGCTGGAGGACCTTACAATTTGACAGTCACCGGCGGTGACACGATAGTGCTCTCTGATGTTATGGTAGGAGAGGTGTGGGTTGCTTCAGGTCAGTCTAACATGGAGTGGACAATGGGTTCTGGTGTAGGCCCGGATACAGAAATAGAGATCGCGCAGGCTGATCATCCCGGCATACGCTTCTTTTCTGTTCCTAAGGAAACCAGCATAATACCTCTGAACGATACCAACGTGAATGACTGGATAGTTTGTTCCCCTTCAGCGGTGAGATCTTTTTCTGCCGTGGCATATTTCTTTGCCCGCGAGCTGTCACTTCAAAAAAATATTGCAGTAGGAATCATAAGTTCCTCATGGGGTGCCACAAGTGCGGAAGCATGGATAAGTTCTGAGATGCTGGCAACACACCCTGACTTCAGGGAGAGAATGCTTAAGACTGATACAGATACTTCCCGGTGGAACAGTTATGTAAGGAATTCGATTAAAGCAGAACAAGAGAGGGAGATTATTGCCCGCACCTCTTTGAAAGGTATAGAGGAAGGGGTTACTGAATCTTCATATGATGACACAGGCTGGAAAAAGTGCCTTTACCCTGTGGAGATGAAGGGCATGGGACTTTACGGTTACTGGGGGCTGGTATGGGTGCGTAAGCATTTCGACCTATCTGATAAAAGGGACCCGGGCATGATGAGACTAGTCTCTGACATACAGGCCAGGGAGGCAACCGTTTATTTGAATGGGAGGGAGGCTGCACGGCTTATCAGCCCGGCCGGGCTCGTTGAGATAAAGATCGACTCCGGATTATTAAAGCGCGGTCATAATGTTCTATCTGTAAGGTTATACGTGAACTGGGGGAGCGCTTACATAGGAAATGACAGTGGGGATTCATATCTTATCCAGGAAAACGATACGGTCAGAAAAACACTTGAAGGAGAATGGAGGTTCAATTCAGAGATTGAACCTCCTGTGGCACAATGGCAGGATTATTACAACAAACCGGCAGTACTTTTCAACGCCCGGATCGCCCCGGTCATTCCTTACGGAATCAGGGGTGTTATATGGTACCAGGGAGAGAACAATGCAGGAAATGGATACCAGTACAGGAGCCTCTTCCCTTTACTTATTGAGGACTGGCGGGTACGGTGGGGTCTTGGATACTTTCCCTTTCTGTATGTCCAGCTTGCAAATTTTGTTACTGAGTCTGCGGATTCCGGGAAAAGCGATTGGGCTGAATTGCGTGAAGCCCAGATGATGACTTTAGGATATCCTGCAACCGGGATGGCAGTTACGGTTGATATAGGAGACCCTGGAGATATTCATCCCTGGAATAAACTGGATGTTGGCAAAAGGCTCTTTCTCCAGTCAAGAAGGGTGGCCTATAAAGAGAATATTGTCGCTTCCGGACCGATATACAAATCAATGAAGATTGAAAGTAAAAGGATCAGAATTTTGTTTGACTCTGAAGGTTCAGGTCTGGTCTCAAGCGATTCCACTGGCCTTAAAGGATTTGCTATTGCAGGCCCTGACAGAAAGTTCTTAATGGCTGAGGCTGTTATAGATGGCAATGAGGTCATTGTCAGTTCTCCATTCGTACATGTACCTCTGGCGGTCAGATATGGCTGGGAGGATAATCCCACCTGTACACTTATTAACAGGGAGGGTCTGCCGGCGTCACCTTTCAGAACAGATGACTGGTGATGTCTATAACTTGGTTAAAAAACCAATTGGTCAATAGGCTATTATGCCATAATAAGTCTAATCTGATATTATAAGTTATGAAGAATAGTTGCCTGCTGTATTTTTTTACGCTTGTGATGCTTTCACTGAGTCTTTCTCAGACCGCTGCGCAGAATTACTGGAATAAGGATACAAGGCTTATACCCTGGAGACCTCCCATGTCTGGTCTGCATCAAATTAGATATGTGGATCTTGACAATGATGGAGACCCGGATGTGCTGCATATGACCATAAATGATTCAATACCGGTAATCTGGATTGATGATGATGATGATATGGTTTCTGGTGACCTTGAAGGAGATATAGATAATGACTGCTTCTGCGCGGATATTAACAGAGATGAATACTTTGGCGGCCCACTGGACCTGTGCGTTGACTGGGTTGACATCGATAATGACGGGATTGCCGATATGCAGGCTGTAGTGATCAATGGAGGGACTGAACTGCGTGGATATTTTGACTGGGGTGCGGATATTATGTATATAATAGATTATGGTGAAAAGGACAGAATAAAAAACTATATTGACTGGAATAGTCTGGTTCTAAGGACGTGGGAACACAAAGGCCATGCAGGGTTCTTTACCGATTACCATGGGAATAATCTTTTTATTAAAATGCACGGATCGACGTTCAGAATCTCTGATCCCTCATTCAGTTGGGAAAACCCATTCATTTTTTTTGATCATGATAACGATCACCTGACCGAGATGGCAATCAGACTTGTTGATACTCCTCTGTTCAGATCTGATACTGTAGTGGAGAAAAACAGTGAATTTGACGGTATTAATCCCGACTACGATGTCATATTCAAGAAAAGTATTGACTATGCTGCAGTAACATGGGATCTTGATAATGATAACGGCCAGGGTAATGAATTTGACTATGACATGTCAATAAAATTTTCAGGCCGTGGGTTTGGTTACTCTGATCAGCTTCACAAATTCAAAAATATGAGAGGATTGCCTGATGCTGATAAATATTTTTATGATGTTCGCTGGAGGCAGATTGATGAACTCGTCTTTCCGGACCAGAAGGTAGCTTATGATAAAGTCTTCAGAGAAGGGGAATGGAATTATTGCTGGTTTGTATTTGATGAAGACGATGACTGTAACCGTTGGGAAAGAGTGGAATTTTATGAGCCGCGCAGTCTTTGGAAGATAGGATCTAACCGCGGAGGATTGGATAATAATCCGCAGGCGGATGCTTCAGGTGACCGTGGTGAATTTGACATGAATAACTCAGGAGAGGGGAATCTGTACATAGCCCCATTTGATGGCCGGATACATCTTTTCGGTGCTGAATGGGGAGTATGGCGTATCGATATTAAAGCCAGCAACTTCCAGGGATTTGGCGGACTGTATCCATCCGCCAGGATGTTGCACGAGCGCGATCAGCAGGAGCCTGATAAATGGGCAACAATCAGATATAGTGATTCGGACAGCAATGGGTTCTTTGATTTGATAGAATATGATCTTGACGGGGATACGATCTTCGAGGAAAAAGCTTCACTTATCGATCTGGGTATAAACGACCGGTCGCAGGTGATCCTTACTGCAGGTACTGATTACCGAAAAATGAGCAGGATTTTCCGGAAGACAACATGCAATATCTGGAAGAATGCCAGCAGAGCGCTCAAGACAGCTCAAAAAATGAATATTAATACTGACTGGTATGCATTCTGGCAACAGCCAAGGACGCTAAATGAGAAGTACCAGTATGGATTCTGGCTCTCATTCTATCTGTACCACGACATGTGCCACAAAGCTTTGATCAACGGCAACACTGACCTGAAGAAGAAGCTTGACATTGCCTATTATTCGGGCAATTGGAGGAGGTTTAGATTTGACGATGAGGATTTAAAACCGCGGAAGAGACCTAACTTTGTGTTCATACTGCTTGATGATCAGCCCTATGACGCATTCAGCCATTCTGGCAGATACCCCTTCCTTGCAACTCCCAATCTTGACAGGCTTGCCAGCGAGGGGGTAAGATTCAATAACTTCTTTTGCACAACATCATTGTGTTCACCATCACGTGCTTCATATCTGACCGGCACCTATGCGCACAAGCATGGAGTTACCCAGAATGACCATCGCGTTGACCCTGACTGGGAAAGCAATCCTCCGTTTACCGTGGCACTTCAGGATGCCGGTTATGAGACGGCAATGGTGGGGAAAATTCATATGAAACTGGCAGAAGGAAAAGCCCATGTAAGGCCGGGTTTTGATTACTGGCTCAGTTTCCAGGGGCAGGGAGAATACTTTAATCCTGAGCTGAACGAAAACGGTCGTGAGTTTACAGAAGAGGGCTATATGACAGATATCCTCACCAGGTATGCCATTGACTGGCTGAGGAATAAAAGGAATCCTTCAAAACCGTTCTCACTCTTTCTATGGCATAAAGCTGTTCATGAACCTTTTGTTCCGGCGGAGAGATATGCCGGGGTCTATAAAAATGAAAACCTTCCTGAACCTCCATTTGGAACAGCGCACGAGACTTTCCTTGGTAAGCCGGAATGGCAGAGAATAAAAGCATTTGACAGCAAATGGAAGGAGTATACTCCGGTGGAGAGTTTACCGGCAAAGGAATGGAATCCTAAGAACCGAATGTACCTAAGCTTGCTTGAATGTCTGCTGGCAGTTGATGAATCTACGGGTGAGGTTATAAATGCTCTTGAGGCAATTGGCGAGCTGGATAACACGGTTATTATTTATGCAAGTGATAATGGGTACTTTATGGGTGAGCATACCTACTGGGATAAGCGCATTGCTTACGAGCCTTCAATGCGAATTCCTCTTATTATGAGATTCCCTGGCATAATGGAGCCGGGGAAACAGGTGGAGCAGCTATGTATGAATATTGATATTGCCCCGACAATACTCAGTATTGCAGATATTGAAATACCCGAGTATATGCAGGGCAGGTCGTTGTTGCCACTTCTGGAGAATAGCGGCCAGGCTGAATGGCGCAGTTCATTTCTATTTGAATACTATGTTGATGATGCATACCCTTATGCAGGTCCTGACCTTCTGGCGGTTAGAACTGACAGTTTCAAGCTGGTAGATGCCTTTTTGGATAATGATATTGATGAATTGTATAACCTGACCCTGGATCCGGGCGAAATGAAAAACCTCATTTCGGATCCCAAATATAAAAGCGTGGAAGTAAGACTCAGACGCGAGATGGAGAGACTCAAAGAACAGTATGGATACAATCCGGACCGTGACTGGTGGCTCAGAGGGACCATTGAAGGTTCACCTGCATTGAAATAACACTATTTTGAACAGCATAGACCTGGTACAAGAATTTAAACCTATGTGCTGATCAATAAATGACTGCGGTTGGTCAAAAGCATCCGAATTTTGACTAATATACCCTAAACGGGCATGAGCCTCTCAATGAGGTCTACGAATGTATACACCATTGTGATGAGCTTCAGTAATTGGGATGTAAATGCCTGTAAAAATGCCATTTGCCATTTGCAAACCGCTGTTCCAGAGGTTATTTTTAACATGAATTTTAGCCGGAAAGCGATGAAGGGAATAGCAGTTTTAAGATTCGTTAACATGATACCATCATTCGGTATTCCATTCTCCCGTTACCTCATAAACAGCGAGATCACTGAGAGAAATGGAATGATAATCCTGCGGCCAGATAATAACGCGAACATATCCGCAGAAGAGCTGAAACGGGTCACAACCCTGGTTACTCTCCGCAGGCTTAACCTGGTTAAGCATCTTGAGATGTTTTTGAACTCACTGGCGCGCTTATTGCCTCCGGATACAAATTTTGTCGGCTGCTTTTCACCTGCAAAAGACGGGGATGCCGTCACCGTCACTGCCGGAAGACATGGCGGCCTCACCGGGTGGTTTCTTCACTCAGGCGGCACGGAGTGCCATGTCCTGAACAGAAGCAAAGTATCCGAGATGCTTGAAAGAAACGGGCTGAGCCTGATAAGCATGACCGAGATGAACGGGGTGACCTATTTTCATTCAAGAAAAATAACGGGCCATCCGTTCATGATCGCCTGACCACTGATTAATACTGAGGGATAATGGATATGATCATAACAGTAAAAAAGAATAACATGAGAACCTATTACGAGATTTCATCGGAAACTACCGGGAAGGTTCTTCTGAAGCGAAGAAAGATAGCCAAGGCATTGCGTCTGTGGCTAAATGAGAACGGCATCAGCTACAAGTACATATTCTTTGCGAATTGACATAAGCGTTACAGACTGTATAGCGCCGTTTTTGCGGACCGGTCCGAAACCAACACCAGGGTTGTTATGAAAAAACTGACATTATTCTTTCTGTTTATCAGCATGGTCCTTTCATGCACCACCTCCACCAAGTCGACGTCGGATATTGAGGAGGACAAACTCTATGTCACCCGAACATATATTGGTGATTATGAGGATTACCGGCACACAGCACCCGGCACATTCGGTGACCCTCATCTGATCTGGATAAAGACCACCCAGGACACCACCTTCGGCAAGATCTCAGCGTACAGTCGTGACTGCGGGTTCAATCCAGGTGACAGGCTGTATCTCAGAAGGAAGTATGTCACACCGGGTGTTTTCGGATACTGGATCTACCAGATAGAGAATGACTCGTTAGTTTTCTACAGGGTTTGCGAATACCAGAATGACCGGAAAGTACTGGTTCAGAGCTGGTATTAGATCTGCTCCGCAAGAGATTCTGAAATTTATCACCGTAATTTTTTCTGGGAGGTGTCGCGGTATACTCTGTTGATACCGTCGGCTCTGACACTGCCTTTCTGAAGTAGAGTATTCTTCATATTGTTTGCTGAATCGCTGTATGCCGGGCAGACCGCCTGGTTACATGAGACGAGAAGGGAAAATGCCAGTGCGACTAAAATCAGCTTTTTCATTACTGCAAATTTAGGCAAAGGTCAGGTTAAAAACAACAGAGGCAAGGCTTGCGTCTGGATAAAAAACCTTTTTGGTTTTCAAGGCTGTCTTAAAGGGACAGCCTTTTTTTATCGCTGATAATCAGAGGTATCTTCACTTTATGCCACTTAAAAAAAACTTGACTTTACTGTTCCGGGGGTGTAACTTTGATAAGAAACTTCCATAAACCTTGCTTTAAAATCATTATTAATATGAAACAGAAAATCAGGATGCTCTGTCCTTTGCCNNGGATGGCCCAGGGACAACAGACCGTTACCACTACCGGAGGAAGCGGTAACGGGACAGGCGGATCTGTAACCTACACAGTAGGGCAGGTTGCCTTCAGTACATTACCATGGACCAATGGATTTATTATCCAGGGTGTTCAGCAGCCTTTCGAGATCTCTACNNGTAACCGGAATTCAAGAGGAGAACATTTCTCTTGACTACCTGGTTTATCCCAATCCGACTTCCGGGATACTCAGGCTGATCATCAGCGCACCTGATCCGGAGAACTACAGATTTCAGTTGTTTAGCCTGAATGGTATTCTTCTGCTAAACAGCAAAATAACTGACCGTGAAACTGAGGTATCAATGGAACAACTGNNTGCCATCAATTTATTTCATTAGAGTCTTGAGAGGCAGTATTGAGGTGAAATTATTCAAAATAGTTAAGAAATAAACTCCATGAAAAAGTTTTTCACTCTTTCGGTGATCACTGCACTTGCTATTGCTGTTTGTGCTCAGTCGCCCCAGAAAATGAGTNNGCAACTCCTCAGGTGCGCTGGTGGTAAATCAGGCTGTCGGGATGAAGATCAGCATCCTCAAGGGGTCGGCCACCACGGGCACTGTGGTTTTCTCTGAGACATACAGTCCTGTGCCACAGACCAATGCCAACGGCCTTGTAACCGTTGAGATAGGGGGCGGTACAGCCACAGTCGGGACTTTCTCTTCCATTGACTGGGCATCAGGTCCTTATTTCCTGAAGACTGAAACTGACCCGGCGGGCGGCACCAGTTACACTATAACGGGGACCTCGCAGTTGCTGAGTGTGCCG
>DCSU01000113.1:0-2122 GCA_002325785.1 Bacteroidales bacterium UBA1458
TTTTGAACACTCTTAATCTGAAATCGAAAATTCTTCTATTGCCTTCCACCGAATCCCAGGCCGCTGCCCTGGCCAATTGTCCAGTACGGGGGAGCGTAGTCAGGCCCTCCTTTTACCGGGCACCGTGCCGCATCAAACGAGGGGTCGAGGTCAATAAAGTCAAATCCTCCCACACCGGCAGTAAAATGAACCGCACATGCCAGTCCCAGGTTTGTTTCAACCATACAGCCGATCATGAGCTTGAGATTGGCGCTGCGTGCAATCGCAGCAATATCCAGCGACTCAATAATGCACGACTTCATCAGCTTAATGTTAATGACATCAGCGCAACCCGTGCGCACAACCTCTATTGCATCAGCCGCGGTGAATACCGATTCATCGGCACCAATCAAAACCTCGGTGTTGTCTCTTACAAATTTCATCCCGGCAAGGTCTGTCTTCAGGACCGGTTGCTCAAACAATACCGGGTGAATGCCATGCTTCAGGACCTCATTGATGAATCGCAACGCAGTTTTCGGGGAATAACCCTGGTTGGCATCTATGAGAATTCCGCAATCAGGAGCACCGTCCCTAATTGCAAGAACCCTGTCAAGGTCATCCGTCAGGTTAACCCCTACCTTTGTCTTGATTACCCTGAAACCCTCGGCTGCGAGATTAATCGCCTGCTTCTTAGCCTCTTCCGTAGGAACAATAGAGATAGTGTAATCAGTCTCTATCCTGTTCTCCATACCTCCCAGAAAACGGTACAAAGGAATATCGAGGGCTTTTGTGTATGCATCAAGCAGGGCCATTTCGATGGCGCACCTGGCAGCGGACTGGGCCCAGAAAGAGCTTTTCAGGGTGTAGGCGACAGACCTGTAGTTATTGATATCCTGGCCCACAATAAACTCCTTGCAGCTGTTCAGCGTTCCGAGGATGGTTTCCTGGTTCTCACCGTTGATCTGTATGATGGGAGCTGCTTCTCCATAACCTTCAATGCCATTCTCAAGGACTATTGTAACAAGGGCATTGTTGATATGGGTCATTACACCCAGTGATATATGAAACGGCTCATCCAGCTTGATATTGACCGGCTCAATGAACATCCCGGTGATCCTGATGCCTTTCAATCCTCCCAGCCTGCCGGAATACCTGTCCCTGTCAGGCAGCATGCTGCCCCCCAATACGGTGGCAGTTGCCAGTCCGCCGGCGGTTATCCCTCCTTTTTTAATAAAAGCTCTTCTGGTACTCATTATTTGATTGATTATTCTGCGTGCCTAAATTTAAGATTTTCCGCGAATCGTTAACCCGGAATAGCTTTTACTTTTTTCAAATACAATTACAGCTTCATACTGTCCATTGCGCCTAAAACAAAGACAAGCGGCGCGTTCCAGTTGATGGCTATCTCATTGGTTGAGTAGCTGCACTCACTGTCAGTGTACGACTTTGCAGGGAAGGTGGAACGGTTAACCGTGGGAGGGCAGTCGGTCAGCACCACCGTGTTGGGCCCGCCAACAAGAAAACCTGGATAAGGCTCCGGCACCCCGTCGGCGCCCGACGGACGGTGATGAATGTTCATCGGCGAAAGTGTCCCGAAACCGGTCACAAAGCAATAGCCTGTGGGGTTAGTCCCGAGCAGCCAGTTGACATCAGCCTGCAGGGAGGGCAGGTACTTCTGGTCACCCGTCAGCTTCATGGCGATGATCTTGAGCAGCGCCTGGTTAGCCACGTCTGAGGAGCTTCCCCATTCAAACCAGTCGAGGCTGATCCGGTACGGACTGGCCTCTGACTTTGCAATGAGCTCATCCGCATATGACACTAAAAGTGCTTTTGCAGCCTCCTTCAGTGCACTGAACGATTCGCCCTCAGCAAGTGCAAGAGAGATCAGACCCAGGGTGGCCGACTGGTTCCAGGTGGGGGTTCCGGCCTGCACACCGGTGAGAAAATCAGATCCCGGGGCAGATCCTGATGACAGTGCTGTCTCGGTTTTTGCCCAGAAGAGCTCGTCAGAGAGATTGTCATCACCGTAGGCACCGGTAGAGATATCGTTCGGCTGAACATAAAGAATGTCAGGATGAGCCTCCGCCCATTTCATTGCTTTTCCCGAAGCATCCAGACACACAGCTGACAGGGCCTTCAGCTC
>DCSU01000113.1:2135-24289 GCA_002325785.1 Bacteroidales bacterium UBA1458
AGCGCCGCGGCAGTGCTTTTCTGAACCACATAACGCGGCGCTGTTGCCTCGTGGGGCATATCGAATCCGAAGAACTCCTTATTTGTCAGCTTGTGATAGACTCCGCCGTCATTCGGGTCCTGCATGGTAAGGTACCACCTGAGGTTATAAAGCAGTTCGTCAACCAGATCGGCGATCTCATTGCCACTCTCGGGGATATCAAGGTGCAGCGACCTGCAGTATTCAGGATATAACTGGTAGAAGAGGAGCAGAGTGTAGTTGGTGATGCTGCTGTTGACGATGTACTTGTTGTAATCGCCTGCATCATACCAACCTCCCGGGCTCGAAATGACTCTTCCCTCCGGCCTCAGCGCGGAGGCAGCGGACTTGTGCACTAAAACCACAGTGTCGGGATGACCTGCAGGCCGTGCCCATTTCGAGCCGTATTCAGAGGTGATCTCAAAGCCGGAGCGGTTCAGGTAGAACGATTTCACAGCAGCTTTGGTAATCTCCGTATAAACATCGGCGCCTATACGGAACTCACCGGAGCAAACCTCCGATCCGGCCTCACAAAGCATGTAGGCTCCGGGTGCCGTCAGTGCGGAGAAGTCCGCGGCGCGGACGCTATCGCCTGAAAGCTCCCAGTAACGTGGCTCGCCGGCGGTACCCTGGAAGACGACCTTACCCGTCGTTGCATCAATGACCTCAAACTCCTCTGCCACGGAACGGATCAGCGCCACCTTCTCAGCCTCAGGGTGATAGCCAGCCTGATTCACGAGTATTATCTCACTGGCGGGCGAAGCCGCAGATGCAAGCCTGGATTTCTTCAGTGCGGAATTGCCGCATCCTGATGTTGCCAGCAAGGCAACAACCGCGGTAGTCAATATTACCGATACAGATTTCATCTCCTTACATTGTTATTTTGACATGATGTTCAGTTCCTTCCGGAAATACGGGCAGAATGCATGACTCGACCTTTTTGCCGTCGACAGTGATTTCCCATACTCCTTTGGATCTATGCTCAGGGTTAATGACCTCTATGTTATAGACAGCGCCCCTGAATTTGCGCCTGACGGTGAACCCGTTCCACTCCGGGGGTATGCACGGATCAACCAGCAGGCCGTCATACTCAGGCCTGATGCCGAGGATATACTGGGTGACGGCATAGAGGCACCATGAGGCCGTGCCTGTCAACCAGCTGTTCTTCGCCTCGCCCGGCCTGAAGGCATCCTTCCCCGCTATCATCTGAGAGTAGACATAAGGTTCCGTTTTGTGCAGATCACTTATCTCCTCCAGGTATGACGGTGTGATGCGACTGTAGTAGTCAAAGGCCCTGTGTCCGTTGCCGGTCATTGTCTCCGAGATGATGATCCAGGGGTTGTTATGGCAGAAAATGCCTGCATTTTCCTTGTATCCCTCCGGGTAGGTGGAGATCTCTCCCATCTCTATGTAATACTTCGTAAATGCCGGGTTATTGAGCACTATTCCATACTCGCAGGCCAGGTGTTCATTGACGGCCCCAAGTGCCTTCAGCGCCCTGCCGTCCTCCAGTCCCAGACCTGCCATCACGCACATGCCCTGTGTCTCAATAAAAATCTTTCCCTCTTCATTCTCACGGCTGCCAATCTTCCTTCCGTAGAAGTCGTAGGCACGGAGGAACCACTCGCCGTCCCACCCGTGACTGTCGAGGGCCTTGACCATATCGCCTATGTGCTTCTGCGCCTCATCTGCCAGTGCCGTCTCGCCTCTTTTCCTTGCAATGGTAACGAAGTCGGCGCCGTAGAGCACAAACATGGCAGCAATGAAGATCGATTCTGCCTGACCTCCCTTCTGGTTCTCTGTGGTCTGGAAGCTCTCATCAGGATTTGACGAGAAGCAGTTCAGATTGAGGCAGTCATTCCAGTCAGCCCGTCCTATCAGCGGCAGCCCGTGAGGACCCAGGTGGTTGACGACATGCCAGAATGAACGTCTAAGGTGTTCAAAGAGGCTGCCGGCGTTGGCCGCGTCATTATTGAACGGAACCACCTCATCCAGTATCGGCCAGTCGCCTGTCTCCTTCAGGTAATTTGCCACTCCGAATATCAGCCAGACCGGGTCATCATTGAAGTTGCCGCCAATCTCGGCATTGCCTCTCTTTGTAAGCGGCTGGTACTGGTGGTATGCGCTGCCATCGTCAAACTGTGTGGAGGCAATGTCAATGATCCTCTCCCTGGCCTGCGGGGCTATCATCTGTACATATCCCACCAGGTCCTGGTTAGAGTCGCGGAAGCCCATCCCGCGCCCAATGCCTGACTCAAAATAGGAGGTGCTGCGCGACATGTTATAGGTCACCATGCACTGGTACGGGTTCCAGGTATTGACCATCCGTGAGAGCCGTGGATCGGGGTGGTCAAGGGTGATGACCGACAGCTTGCTGTCCCAGTATTCCCTCAGCTCCCTGAATGCAGCCTCAACCTTCTCATTGGTATTGTATCTTTCGATCATCGCCTTCGCCCTGACCTTGTTTATCACTTTCGGTGCGCTAAACTTCTCATTATCTGGGTTTTCGATGTAACCAAGAACGAAGACGAGGTTCTTCTCCTCACCCGGTTCCAGGTCTACCTCCACGCAGTGCGAAGCTACCGGCGACCAGCCGTGGGCGATGCTGTTGCGGGGCTTGCCCGAGAAGACGGCATCAGGACGGTCAAAGCCGTTATAGATGCCCAGGAACGTCTCCCTGTCAGTGTCGAACCCTGCCACGGGCCCGTTCACTGAATAAAAGGCATAGTGGTTGCGGCGCTCACGGTATTCTGTCTTGTGATAGATGACTCCCTCCTCCACCTCAACCTCACCCGTTGAGAAGTTGCGCTGGAAATTGGTCATATCGTCGAGTGCGTTCCATAGGCACCACTCCACGAACGAGAAGAGCTTAAATCGCCTGGCATGCTTGCCGTTGTTGCGGAGCCTTATGCGCTGCACCTCGCATGTGTCGCCCAGCGGCACGAAGAAGAGCATCTCTGCCTGAAGCCCATCTCTTTCCGATCCGATGACCGTGTAACCCATGCCGTGGCGGCAGGAGTAATTCTCAACCTCAGCCTTAACAGGCTTCCAGCCGGGAGACCATACAGACCCGTTGTCATTGATATAGAAGTATTTGCCTCCGTCATCAAGAGGTACATTATTGTACCTGAACCGGGTAAGCCTGCGCAGGCGGGCATCACGGTAAAAGCTGTAGCCCCCGGCAGTGTTCGAGATGATTGAGAAAAAATCCTTGTTGCCCAGGTAGTTTATCCAGGGATAGGGAGTCTTGTACTGCGTGATGACATATTCCCTTTTGCTGTCATCAAAGTGTCCGTATTTCATGATTTGCGGTTAGTCTTTAAGTTTATCCCACCAGGTGTATTTCAGTATTATGGTTGTCACTATCATCACTCCCGTAGCCACATAGAACTGATTCCACTCACGCATGACGAGGAACACCGGGAAAGCCATAAGTGATATCTGCCAGACTATGCCCACTGCTATGTTGAACATGTCTCTCCAGAAGTCCCTGTTGACCATGAATGAAGGATCCTCGGCCACAACCAGTTTCTGTACCGGTTTCCAGAATCCCCACGGACGAACCTGTCTGTAGAATTTCTTCAGTGTTGCATCGTCCTCTCTTTTGGTAAGGAGTGATCCCACGATGCTCCCGATGAGCGATATGAGGAAGATTACCGGGAAGGCGTTCATGCTGAAGTTTTCCGTCAGCGGCCAGTTCTGGAGTATGCCGATGTTCATTGCGGGCAGGATGAGCGCTGCTATGATGCCAGACAGCATTCCCCAGAAGTACCCGTAGCCGTTGAAGCGCCACCAGTACCATTTCAGGACGTTGGGAGCAGTATAGCCACCCCAGAGGGCTGCGGTGATCCAGAGGACCACATCGTTTATGGAGGTTACAAGGAACCCGACTACTATGCCGATGACTACAATGAGCAGCGAGGCCGCATAACTCATCCTGACATAGGTTTTTTCGCTGGCGTTGGGGTTTATGTAGCGCTTGTAGATATCATTGACCAGGTAAGCAGGGGCTGCGTTCACCGTGGCGGCGAAGTTACTCATGAAGGCTGCTATCAGTCCGGCCAGCAGGAAGCCCAGCAGGCCTACCGGGACGTATGTTGCGAGCACCTCAGGGAGGATACTCTCGAAATCGGGATTGGTAAGTGACCCTGTATACAGTTTATCAAAATTCACCAGGGCAAGAATAGTCAGGCCGGCAACCATGAAGTAGCGGGCAGGGTTGAGAACCACGCTTACCAGCGAGCTCATCTTGGAGGCTTCCTTGGGGTTCTTCGTGGCAAGGATACGCTGCATGTCATAGTTGGGCGCCGGGCCTGCCGCAGAGACCAGTATCCCCTTGAAGAGCATCATGACAAAGAATAGCCCGAACAGCTCGTAACCGTCCGATTTGATCCATTCGTTGAATGTATGGAGCTTGGGAGAAGCGGCGGCAGATATACTGTGCCAGTCGAGCCCCGTGGTCCTCCCGAACCACAAAGTCTTCCATCCCTCCGGGATGACCGCGTTAAGGGCGTCAGGAGATATTTGTTTAATTGCGATTATACCCACGGCGATGGAGGCAATCGTCAGTATTCCGTACTGGATGACTTCGGTGATGACCACGCTGAACATCCCCCCCTTGACCACGTAGAATGTGGTGATGGCCATGAGTATAAGAGCATACAGGTTGACATTTATCTGGGGGTGTGCCAGTATATACTCAGGGTTGGAGACGATGGGTGGGAGGAAGGCGGAGACGAATTTCCCGACGCCCTTGAAGCCGTATGACAAGAAGCCAATCACGCTGACGAGGGCGAATACCACGACAATGACATGAGACAGGGTTGCAGCCCTGCCGTCGCCGAAGCGAGTCTTTATCCACTCGGCGCCGGTCATGACGTTCGAGCGTCTCAGCCAGGCAGAGAGATATACCATCAGGAAGATCTGGTTGAAGACCGGCCACATCCAGGGTATCCAGATGCTCTTCATGCCGTAGACGGAAAGCCAGTAGACCAGGAGCATAGTACCGGCTATGTCAAACATGCCTGAGGCATTGGAGACACCAAGGAAATACCACGGCAGGCTGTTGCCGCCGAGGAAGTACGACTGGATGTTTTTCGATGCCCGTTTCGAGACCCAGTTGCCAATGAAGATGGTTGCCACCAGGTAGAGGATGACAATGCCAAGGTCGATTATATGCAAGTTCATGGTTATGTTGGTTGGTTAAATATTTCAGATAATAAAGGAGATACGGCCTTTTCTTGTTTTTTCATACACCTCCCGGCTAAACAGGTAATACTGTGCCGGCTTGTGGGCCACACCCTGCTGTTTCTTCTTCAGGGCGATGACATAGTGCATCTGTGCCACCTTTTTCCTGAAGTTACGCTTGTCAAATGATGTCCCCAGCACAGCCTCATATACTTTCTGAAGCTGGGAAAGGGTGAAGTAATCGGGAAGCAGTTCGAAGGCTATCGGTTCGACCTTCACCTTGCGTTGCAGTGCTTCCAGGGCCTCATAGAACAGGTATTTATGGTCAAAGGCCAGATCCATCTCCTTTACCATGGAGACCGGGAACCATGACACGTTCCTCTCCTTCAGCCGCAGCGTAACCTTTGTGTTGTCGATGAGTGCCAGGTAGCCCACCGTGACGATCCTGTCCGCAAAACCCTTGTTGATATAATCGAGCCATCTCTTGTCCCTGGGAGAGGAGACACGGTCAAGCTGCCCGAAGGCGCCGAACTGCTCCAGGAAGATGTTGTCAAGGCCGGTGAGTCCCTTCAGGATCCGGCCGGCAGCACTGTCGAGATCTTCATCCTCAAAAATGTGGTAACCGGCCAGGGTGTGGTCACGGATAATAACCTCACCGCTTTTTTCATCCTTCAGCTCCCTTTCAACAAGCAGAACATTGAGCTTCTCAAAGTCAAATCCGAATACTACACAGTCGACCGAAATGTTGGGAACAATCTTGTGGGCTATCATTTTATTATAACTTGTAAGAGATAAAATGACTTAGTGTACAATGTAGGATTTCAAAGATATTGTAAATAAATAGCAATATCAATATGAGAAATAAAAAAATTACATACGGGATTTTACGGAGAAGACAATAAAAGTGCTCATTATATTATATAGTGTCTGATAGAGTAGGCAATGAAAAATGTGCCAGGCAGAAGACTGGGATCGTAAACGGGATAGCATGAACTGATTTTTAACTAGGTGTATTAAGTACACCAACTAAGGGTGATTCGACTTAAAAAACACTTGTACTAATCAAATAATTATAACAATGAGGCAAAATAGTATCAATCCCGCCCTGATAAGATAGAGTAACTTTAAAAACCTAAAACAGTATAGCTATGCATTAGGCTTGTGAACAAATTTGACGATTTATTAAATCAAACGTTCAACCAAAGACAAAGGTATCTCGGAAGTTATTCTTAAATTGAGGTACCCTTTGTTATTTATCTCATTTTAGGATCAGCAACAGATGAATATTTTATTACGATTGGCATATGTGTAACGAAGAAGCTAATAATTAAATAATGCCTGGTTATGAATATTAAACGAGTCTCCGGCGCGCTTGTGACAGTAATTGGCATCGTGGCATTGGTGTGCCTGTCCTGCTCCACCGCTCCTTACGAAAGAACTGAAGAGGGTGTTATTGTACGCCTTAACGGCAAGTCGGATTTCCCGGGTCAGACTGTACGGCTGCGGGTTATATCGGACCGGATCATAAGGGTGACCTCTGTCCCCTCGGGCGAGTTCCACAGGACAGTCAGCCTGATGACCGTCGCTCAGCCGGAACGTGAGACTGAATTTACCATTGAGAAGGGAGAAGGTCACATAACCCTCTCTACCCCGGTCCTGAATGCCGAGGTGTCACTTAAAACCGGGGAGGTTGTCTTCACCGACACCGACGGCAATGTCTTTATCGCCGAACAGGCGGGGGGAGGCAGATCATTTACCCCTGTAACACAGGAGGGAGAGAGTTTCCATGCCGTGCGGCAGCAGTTTGAGTCGCACCCTGACGAGGCAATATATGGCCTTGGCGCTAACCAGACTTCATTCATGAACATGAAGGGAAAGGATGCCGACCTGTTCCAGTACAACACTATGGCGGTGGTGCCATTTATTATTTCGAACCGCAACTACGGAATACTCTGGGATAACAACTCCAGAACAAAGTTCGGTGACATACGTGAATGGAGCGAGCTCTCCGCCATGAAACTCTATGATAAAAACGGTAATGAAGGCGGTCTGGCCGCAATTTATGCAGATAGGAAAACGGGTAAAAAGATTTATCTGATCAGGAGTGAGGAGGAGATAAACTACCAGTTCATCCCTGACCTCGTGAAATTCCCTGAAGGGTTCAGCCTCGGAGAGGGAATGGTGACATGGGAGGGTGATATTGAGTCTGACACTACCGGTGAACACAAGTTCATGTTCAACTCAGCCGGTTACGCAAAGCTCTGGATTGACGGCAGACTTATCTTCGACCGCTGGCGCCAGTGCTGGAATGCCTCTACAAACTACTTCACCATGCATCTTGAGCAGGGCAGACGCTACCCGCTCAAGATAGAATGGATCCCCGACGGTGGCGAGTCGTTCATCACTCTGAAGTACCTTACTCCACTCGATGATGAGGAGCAGCAGAGGATCTCATTCTGGTCAGAGGTTGCTGACCAGATCGACTACTATTTCATCTGTGGCGATAATATGGACGGGGTTATCAGCGGATACCGCACCGTTACCGGCAAAGCCCCGGTAATGCCTAAGTGGGCCATGGGATTCTGGCAGAGCCGCCAGCGTTATACAACACAGGATGAGGTGCTGGGCGTGGTGAAGGAATACAGGAAGAGAGAGATCCCGTTTGACAATATTGTGCTTGACTGGCAGTACTGGCCTGTTGACAAATGGGGTGATCACCAGTTTGACTCCATCCGCTTCCCCGATCCTGATGCGATGATCAAAACTCTCCATGAGGAACTGAATGCAAACATCATGATCTCGGTATGGCCAAAATACTATGTAGGCACTGAGAACTATGAAGCCATGAACAGCAAGGGCTGGCTCTACAAGCGGAATGTTGAGAAGGGTCAGAAGGACTGGATAGGTTATATCTCAACCTTCTATGACGCTTTTAACCCTGATGCCCGCATGGCCTTCTGGGAACAGATAAACAGCTCCCTCTACAGCAAGGGCATTGACGGTTGGTGGCTTGATGCCACCGAGCCCGATATATGTTCAAACCTGCCAATGGATGAGCGCAAGGCACTCATGAACCCGACAGCCCTGGGATCAGCATCCAGGTATTTCAACGCCTATGCGCTGGTGCAGGCACAGGGTGTCTTCGAGGGCCAGCATGCCACCGATCCCGGTAACAGGGTTTTCATTCTGACACGCTCAGCATTCGCCGGACTGCAGAGATACTCGGCAGCCAACTGGAGCGGCGACATAGCTGCCAGATGGCATGACATGGCAGCGCAGATCCCATGCGGACTCAACTTCAGCATGTCAGGGATACCCTGGTGGACAATGGACATAGGGGGGTTCTCCGTTGAGAGCCGGTACTACAACCCCTCTCCGGCCAACCTGGAGGAGTGGCGTGAACTGATGACCAGGTGGCACCAGTACGGAGCCTTCGTGCCCCTGTTCAGATCACACGGCGAATTCCCCTACAGGGAGATGTATAACACTGCACCTGAGAGCCATCCTGCCTATAAGACCATGGTTGAATATAACAAGCTGAGATACAGGCTTATGCCGTACATATACTCGCTGGCAGGCCAGGCATGGCTTAATGATTATACCATCATGAGAGGGCTGACGATGGATTTTAGTCTGGATAATGAAGTATTCGATATTGCCGACCAGTATATGTTCGGCCCGGCACTGATGGTGAACCCGGTCACTGAATACAAGGCCCGCTCAAGGAAAGTTTATCTTCCTGCGGCTTCTGACTGGTATGACCTGCGCAGCGGAAAACATTACAGCGGCGGATCAGTGACGGAGGCAGATGCTCCTTATGAATATATGCCTGTCTTCGTCAGGGAGGGTTCAATTATTCCCTTCGGACCTGAGATGCAGCACACCTCCGGAAAGCCGGCAGACCCCATCACCCTCTATGTCTATACCGGTGCTGACGGCAGTTTTGTTCTGTATGAGGACGAGGGAAATAACTATAACTACGAGAACGGCGCTTATTCACTTATTACATTCACCTATAACGCAGGTGACCACTCCCTGACAGCCGGCGCCAGAACCGGCGAATTCAGCGGGATGCTGCAGAGCCGCACCTTTAATGTGGTGACAGTCTCTGCAAATAAGGCAGTGCAGCTCGATTTTGACAGGGCTCCCGATCTGACAATACAGTACAACGGGGAGGAGATAACGGTGAAATTGCCGGATTAACCGGGGGAGCACCTGATAATGAATTCTTAATAAAAAGACCAAAGCATGATTAAGCGACTTTATTCTGTTGCCGTACTCTGTCTGCTGATATTTATTTCAGGCAGGGCACAGACCATCGTTCCTGCAGAGTGGAAGTTCATCACCGGAGACAAGCCTGAGTACGCTGATTCGGCAATGAATGAATACTGGTGGAATGACATCTCTCCTCTCAAGCTTTGGGAGGAGCAGGGGTTTGCCGGTTACGACGGCTTTGCCTGGTACAGGGTGAAGGTGGTAGTCCCCTCCTCAATGAAGAAAAACGTCCTTAAATATGACGGACTAATACTCACCCTGGGCAGGATAGATGATTCCGATGTTACTTATTTCAACGGCCACGAGGTAGGGAGCACCGGCCAGATGCCCCCCGACTACTCAGGTGCTTATGATGTTCCCCGGTCATACCGGATACCCCCGGAGATAATTCAGTGGGGCCGTAAGAATACAATAGCCGTAAGGGTCTATGATGCGGGTGGCGGAGGCGGCCTCTACGGAGGCCCGGCAGAGCTAACAAACAGGGGGAACACTGATCTTCTTGTGCTGTCAACGGCATTTACAGAGCAGGATATGATCCTCAGCGGATCGCCTGATGTTGAGATACCGGTAACCATCAAGAGTGAGTTCCGCCGGAAATACCGCGGTGCCCTTACCCTGACTGTCTTCACTGATTTTGGGGAGGAGTTCGCCACTCGGTACCAGGAGGTGGCGGTTAAGAAAAACAGCACCGGGCAATGTGTTTTCAAAGTAAAAGATCTTAAGCCGGGATTCTATAAAGCTACTCTCTCCCTTGATAGCAAGATGGGTAACAAGAAACACGCTTTCAATTTTGGATATGAGCCTGAGAAGATTGTCTCCCCGGCTGATCAGCAACCTGATTTTGCCGACTTCTGGCAGAGGGCTAAAGAGGAGCTGGCTGCGGTTGACCCGCAGTTCAGGATGATACGCATTGACAGCCTCTGCACGGAGAAACACAATATCTACCTTGTTGAGATGAGGTCACTGGGTAACACCCTTATAAGGGGATGGTACCGGGTGCCGGTCAGTCCCGGGCGCTATCCGGCCATCATGCAGGTGCCTGGCTACAGCTCAACCATAGTACCATCGTATGTTAATTACGGTGATGACATCATAGGCTTCGGGCTCAACATCAGGGGTCACGGCAACAGCACCGATGACGTCAATCCCGGTTTTCCCGGATACATCCTCTCCAACCTCGGTGAAAAGGAGAAGTATATCTACCGGGGTGCCTATATGGACTGCGTCAGGGCCGTCGACTTCCTCTGCTCGAGGCCTGAGGTTGACGCGTCGCGCATAGCAGTTGAAGGAGCCAGCCAGGGCGGAGCGCTTACCTTCGCCACTGCAGCCCTCAACAATGACAGGATAGCCGTTTGTGCCCCTCAGGTTCCATTTCTGTCCGACTTCCGCGATTATTTCAGGGTGGCAACATGGCCAGGGAATGAGTTCGTAGACCTGATTGAGAAGGAGAAGAAACTGACCTGGGACCAGGCCTGGTACACTCTCAGTTATTTCGACGTAAAGAACCTTGCCCACCTTATCAAAGCCCCCATGATCATGGGGGCTGGACTGATGGATGAGGTATGCCCGCCACACATCAATTTTGCCGCATACAATCTTGTTACCTCTGAGAAGAAGTATATAGTCTATCCACAGGCAGGACACGGGCTGCCGGAGGATTTCTACCGCGCAAAGATGGACTGGATAAGGTCGAAATTTGGAATGAAGTAATCAAATACCATTTTTGACGGTGCCTATCGAAAATGTGAGGTCTGGATTTATCAGATGAAGACCCTGGTGCCCTGATCATAACTCTGGCGGAGCTCGCGCGGCGTGCACCCCTTCTTCTTGCGGAAGATGCGGTTGAAGTTTGATATGTTATTGAAACCGCATGAGTAGGCTATCTCGGCTATAGTCCTGGTGGAGGAGATAAGCATCCTCGAGGCATGACCCAGCCGCACCTCCGTGACACAGTCAATGAAGGTCATGCCGGTCCTTAACTTGAAGAACCGGCTGAATGCTGATTCAGTCATGCTGGCGATCTTCGCAGCTTCACTGAGGGTGATCGGCCTCTCAAAAGACTGATGGATGAACTCCATCACCTTCTCAATCCGTCTGCTGTTATATGAGAAGACCTCGTTGTCATTGAATCCCGAATCGGAGAGTATGCGATACTCTCTCGATATAGAGAGGTCATGCAGTATACTCATCAGCTCCAGCACCGAATCGAAGCCCTGCTTTTTCCCGAGTCCGACGATGCGGGGCTCCAGGCGCCTGGTTGTCTCGGCAGAGAAGAGTATCCCACGCAGTGACCGCCGTAGCATGTCGCGAATGAAGTTGAGCTGGTTCTTCTGAAGAAACTTGTCGTCAAAGAAGTCCTTGTGGAACTGTATTGTGATCTCCTCAACCTGGTTCTTCCCGAATCCCGTACCGAACCAGCCGTGAGGCAGTCCCGGTCCCACAAGCGCCAGCTCCTGATCTCCTATCTCCTCCACATGATCACCTATGATTCGCTTTGCGCCCTTCGCATTCCTTATGAAGTTCAGCTCAATTTCGTCATGATAATGCAGGGGGAAATCAAAATCTGCCTTCGCCCTGTAAAAATATGTGAAACAGTCTGACTGAGTCAGCGGCGTTATCTCCCGAAGAATTGTGTCATGCATGCTTCTGCCCCCTGATATTGTGACAACCCAAATTTACATATTAGTTGCATAAATCATATCTTGTCCATTGACTTTGTAAGAGTTTATAAGTAGCATAATATTAAGTATATACATCTGGAGCCAGTTCATATGGACCAGAAAAAGTCTGTTATGCCGGCAAAATAGTATCAGTTAGAGGATTTTAATATGCCATGCGGATGCTCACAATGGCATTATAGTATCATGATTTAGAAGAATGATATTATATCACAGCATCACTGAATGATTAAATTTGATTTAGATCGTATTTAGCCGAATTATGAATCGTGTATTTGTCGGGCTGGTTCTGGTAATCGCCCTCAACGGCTGCGGAGGCAGTCAAAAGAATGATTTTGTAACTGTCACTGACGGCATTTTTCAGGTCGGTGGCGAGCCTTACTGTTACATTGGCGCCAATTACTGGTTTGGCGCCATCCTGGGCAGCCAGGGAGAATATGGCGACAGGGAGCGCCTCATCAGGGAGCTTGATCACATGAAAAGCATCGGCATTGACAACCTTAGGGTGCTGGTGGGAGCTGAGGGTCCTGATAATGAGCCATTCCGCGTAACGCCTGCTCTTCTGCTCTCTCCGGGTGAGTATAATGAAGATCTGCTTGACGGACTTGACTTCCTCTTATCTGAGATGAACAAGAGAGGTCAGCGTGCCATCCTTTACCTGAACAATGCGTGGGACTGGAGCGGAGGCTTCTCCCAATATGTCAGTTGGAACGGCGGCGGGCCCATTCCCTATCCCAATGTACCGCCAAACACATGGCCCCAGTTCATGAGTTTCTCCGGGCAATTCAACTCCTGTGAACCATGCATAGATATTTTTGAGGACCATATCAGGTTCATTGTGAACCGCACCAACGCGTACACAGGCATGAAGTATACCGAGGATCCTGCAATCATGACCTGGGAGATAGCAAACGAACCGAGAGCATTCGCCGATGCTAATATCCCGGCATTTGAGGCCATGATCACACGTATCGCTGCACTGCTTCAGGAGCTGGATGAGAATCACCTTGTCACCACCGGCACTGAAGGTCGTAACGGGTGCGAAGGTTCGATGGAGCTGTTCGAACGTATCCATGCCGATCCGAACATCGATTACCTTACAATGCATATCTGGCCCAAGAACTGGGGATGGCTCGATATCACCGACATTGCCGGGAGCATCGATTCTGCCATTGCGAAGACGAACCTGTATATGGATGAACACATCTCCGTGGCAAAGAAGCTCGGAAAGCCAATAGTGCTGGAGGAGTTCGGGCTGCCACGTGACAGCCACGGCTTCTCGCCTGGGGAACCGACCACCAGTCGCGATGCATACTACAAAAATGCATTTGAACAGGTTCTTGACAATGCCAGGAGGCGTGGACCCCTGGTTGGATCGAATATATGGGCTTACTCGGGCGAGGGAAGAGCCGCCGAGAGTCGCATCCACTGGCTGCCTGGCGACGAATACCTGGGCGATCCGCCGCAGGAGGAGCAGGGACTGAACTCGGTATTTGACACCGATACTACTATTGAACTCATCGCCACCACTAACGGCAACCTGGCTAAAATCCTGAAAAAATAATCGTACAATGAAAAAAATTATCATGCTGACCGCAGCCGTTTTGTTTCTGACAGCCTGTCCGGCAGAACAGGAGAAGAAATCCGGAACTGCAGACCCTGATGCCACTGCTGAGACCGTAAAGATGCTGGCCGGACTGCAAGCCGCGACTGAGAAAGGAATAATGTTCGGACACCAGGATGACCTCTCCTATGGGATAGGATGGATCTATCCTGACGGCGAATCAGACGTTAAGCGGATCACCCTGGATTATCCGGCCGTCTACGGAATGGATCTGGGCGATATCGAACATCTGGCTCCGGTAAACCTCGACTCCGTGCCCTTTGATCATATGAAGACCTTCGTGCAGGAGATATGGTCACGGGGAGGGGTGATAACCTTTAGCTGGCATGTAGATAACCCTCTCACCGGTGGCAATGCGTGGGATGTCACCTCTGACAGGGTGGTTGCATCTGTTCTGCCGGGAGGAGAAAGTCATGAGACATTCAAGCTTTGGCTTGATAACCTGGCCGGGTTTCTGGGCTCACTCACGGATGAGAACGGCAATGCCATCCCGGTCATCTTCCGCCCCTGGCACGAACATACAGGAAGCTGGTTCTGGTGGGGACAGAAGCTCTGCTCTGACGAGGAGTTCATCACACTGTGGCGGTTCACCTTTGACTACCTGTGCAAGGAAAAAAATATCCACAACCTGCTCTTCTCCTACTCAAGCTCGGGTGATATCACGAACCAGGAACAGTACCTGGAGCGTTATCCCGGAGACGGATATGTTGATATGGTGGGATTCGATTATTATCAGATGCCGGAGGCCGGAAACGAGTCGTTTGTTAAAGAGGTTGACAGGGTTATGGGTATTGTGACTGCCGCTGCGGCGGAACATGGTAAGATTGCTGCACTGACCGAGGCAGGCTATGAAGGGATACCGGATTCAACATGGTGGACCAGTACATTATGGCCTGCAGTTAAGGATCACAAAATATCCTATGTGCTTGTCTGGCGCAATGCCCACAACAAGCCGGGGCATTTTTACGCTCCCTTTCCGGGGCATCTCAGTGAAAAGGATTTCGTCGATTTCTATAATTTGCCCGGAACGCTCTTTCAGAAGGATGTGACGGAGATGGGTCTGTATAAGTAGGGATTTATTTTGGACGAAGGATATATGACTGATTTTACGCACCGCCTTGAGAAACTGATAGAGGATCACGAGGCTCTGATCACCAGAAAGAACAGGAAGATTGAACCGGGGAACGGTATTTTTGACCGTTACGAGTTCCCGGTGCTCACAGGCAGGCATGCACCGCTTGCCTGGCGGTATGATCTGAACCATGGAACCAATCCGCACCTGATGGAGCGCTTCGGCATCAACGCCGCATTCAACGCCGGCGCCATCAAGTACAACGGCACTTATCTGCTGGTTGTACGTGTTGAGGGCTATGACCGCAAGTCGTTCTTCGCCATAGCCGAGAGTCCCAACGGCATAGACAACTTCCGTTTCTGGGAATATCCGGTCACAATGCCTGAGACGGCTGACCCTGACATCAATGTCTATGACATGAGGCTGACAAGCCATGAGGACGGTTGGATCTACGGCGTTTTCTGCACGGAGAGGAAAGATCCGAAGGCATTGCCCGGCGACCTGTCATCGGCCGTGGCTTCAGCCGGCATTGCCCGTACGCATGACCTCGTGACATGGGAACGTCTACCTGACATTATTTCGCAGAGTCAGCAGCGTAACGTGGTGCTCCATAATGAGTTTGTCGACGGGATGTATGCTCTCTATACCAGGCCCCAGGACGGTTTCATTGATGCCGGCAGCGGGGGAGGGATAGGCTGGACCCTGGTGAAGGATATCACCCGTGCCGAGATCATGAAGGGAGATGAGAGGATCATCAACTTCCGCCACTATCATACAATCAAGGAGGTGAAGAATGGCGAGGGGCCCCATCCCATAAAGACACCCGCCGGGTGGCTTCACCTGGCCCACGGAGTGAGAGGGTGTGCTGCCGGACTGCGCTATGTACTTTATCTGTACATGACCGCACCCGATGACCCTTCAAGGGTGATTGCGGAGCCGGGAGGCTACTTCATGGCCCCGGAGGGAGAGGAACGCACCGGTGATGTGTCCAATGTGCTGTTCTCCAACGGGTGGATCGCTGATGACGACGGCACTGTATATATCTATTATGCATCCTCCGACACCCGGATGCACGTGGCGGTATCGACTGTCGATAAACTGATTGACTACTGCGTCAACACTCCTCCTGACGGATTTCGCTCTGCGTCATCAGTGGAGTCATTGAAAAGCATAATTACGAGAAACAAGGAGTTCCTTAAGAGATGACCCGGAGCCCGGAACAACTGCTGGATGCTATGAGGGCGGGGGCCATGGATGAGCTTACCCGCAACATCATGCCCTACTGGATGACCAGGATGCCTGACGAAAGACAGGGCGGCTTCTACGGCCGTATTGACGGGAACGATAACGTTGTTGAGGACGCGCCAAAGGGGGCCATACTTAATGCCCGGATCCTGTGGAGTTTCTCCGCGGCTTACATCACGGTAAGAAATCCGGCGTACCTGAAGATGGCCGAACGTGCTTACAGCTATATCTGCCGTCACTTCTTCGATGAGACCTACGGAGGCACATACTGGTGCCTGACAGCTGGCGGCGAACCGCTGGAGACAAAAAAGCAGATCTATTCCCTTGCCTTCTTCATCTATGCTCTCAGCTGGTATCATATGGCCACCGGAGATAAGGCGCCTTTGGAGAAGGCCGTGACTCTTTTCAACCTGATAGAAGAGCACAGCTTTGACGTTGAACTGAACGGCTACCTGGAGGCTTTTGACCGCGAATGGCATGAGCTGGCCGACCTGCGCCTGAGTGAAAAGGATGAGAATGAGAAGAAGACGATGAACACTCATCTTCATATCCTGGAGGCCTATACCAGCCTGTACCGCATCTGGCCTGAAGCCCGGCTGAAGAAGCAACTCAGCAATATGGTGCGCATATTTGATGAAAGGATTGTTGATGCTGAAACAGGTCATCTAAGGCTCTTCTTTGATGAGCAGTGGAACTGCCGCTCAACGATTGTGTCATACGGTCATGACATCGAGGCATCGTGGCTCCTGCATGAAGCCGCATCGGCGCTTGGTGAGGAGGATAGCGTAAAGGGAACGGTTCTCAGGATAGCCGCGGCGGCACACGAGGGGCTTGCTGAGGACGGCAGCCTCTTTTATGAGCGTGATGATGCCAGAGGACACCTTGACCGCGACAGGCACTGGTGGGTACAGTCGGAGGCAGTGGTGGGCTTCCTTAATGCATGGGAGCTCAGCGGTGACGCTACCTGGCTGGGGCTGGCATCGGGAGCATTTGAGTATATCAGGGAACGGCTCACAGACAGTGTCAACGGCGAGTGGTTCTGGAGCATCCGTGCTGACGGAACTGTCAACCGTGACGATGACAAGGCCGGGTTCTGGAAATGCCCCTATCATAATACCCGGATGTGCCTCGAGATGATGGCACGCATCAAATAATTGGCCTGATCCCAATCCGGTGTTTAATCACTGATCTGCATGGTTTGATCAAAAAATATTCATCAAAACAGGAAGTTTTCCTGATGTTCTAATATCTGTTTTGTTAAAAATGCTTAATATTAATAGCTGTAACCTAACTGATCTGGAGTATGAAAGTCCGGGAGTATCTTTTTTTATTCCTGTTAATACCGTTTAATACCATTTTGCAGGCACAGGACCTGTCGGCAATCACCGGTGAAAACAAGTTTGATATCAGAGGCCAGCTGGGAGCCTCGCTTGTATTTTATAATGTTGAAGGACGGGAGGCTAACCGTCCCGCCTTCTCATGGATGTTGGTTGGTAACCCGGTGATAACCGTCTATGGAATTACCTTTCCATTCTCATTTACCGTAAGTGAGCAGGAGCGCAGTTTTCAGCAGCCCTTTAACAGGTTCGGCGTGAGTCCCTCTTATAAATGGGCTAAGCTGCACCTTGGTTATCGCAATGTTTCATTCTCGAAATACACCCTTGGAGGTCATACCATCCTCGGTGCTGGTGGTGAATTCACGCCAGGGAAGTTCCGGATAGGGGTGATGTACGGTCAGCTGCTGAGGCCGGTGCCATTTAATTCCTACATACAGCCGGTACAGACACAACAGGTGCCGGCATACAGACGTAACGGAATGGCTTTCAGATTTGGTTACGGAACGGTATCAAACAGTGCAGACATAATAATTTTCCGGGCGTCAGATGTTTCCGGGTCAATAGCAGACACCAGCCAGTTGCTCCTTCCGGGTTCCAATACCGTTGTCTCGTTTATAACTCATCAGAAGCTCTTGAAAGATTTTGTCTTCGACCTTGAGCTTGCCAACAGTATTTATACTGAAGACAACCGTCTGGATGGAGAACCGGGCATGAAGCTTATCCCGGTCATCAGTAATCTAATCGGTACCAATATCAGCACAACCTCAAGCAACGCAATTGATGCCTCATTCGGGTATGACTCAAAGGTTTTCGATCTGAAGATGCGGCTCAGGCAGATTGATCCCGGATTCCAATCAATGGGCACCTATTTTATGCAGAATAACATCCGGAATATTACAATTGAGCCTTCTCTCTCGCTGTCTGGCGACAAATATATCATTGCCGGCAGCCTGGGATTTCAGCGTGACAACCTGAAAGAAAGTCTCGCTCATCAGACCAACCGGACCATTGGCTCGGTAAGAGTAGCGGCAAACCCAGTGAAGTGGTACAGGGCCGATATCAACTATTCAAATTATGACATTGACCAGAAGGCAGGGCTTAATCCTCTTGATCCACTGAGCACGATCAACCAGATCTCCCAGACAACAAGCAGTATCAACCTGGTGCAGAATCTTTCATTCGCCGGCAAGTCGCTCTCCCAGAATATAATGGTTACCCTTAATAATCAGTTAATGACAGATCATGTCAATGCGACCGGCAGCTCTTACCGGACTTTTGTGGCCATGGGCTCGTACGTTATCGGTTATATGCCGTTAAGGATCAATCTGGCACTTAACTACAGTTACTCCACATTTGATATTCCTACTGCAGTGAATACATTCCACGGGCCCTCTGCTTCACTGTCGTCGTCATTGATGAAGGGCAGGCTGAGCCTGGCTGTTGCCGGCTCACGTCTCTCGAATATTCTCGATAATAATCTGTCAGGCCATATCACTTCTGGTTCATTTTCAACCACTTTCAAAATAACGAAGATGCATATGGTGAGGGCCAGGCTTTATGTGAACAACAGCACAGGTACCAATTCTTTCACGGAAACTAAAGGAGAGTTAGGTTATGGATTTATTTTCTAGACATATGAACAACTGCAGGTCGTTACTAAAGGCAGGTGCCGTGGCCATGATACTGGCTTCGGTTGCCTCTCCTCAGCTTGAAGCACAGGTTACTGCAAGTGTGGCTGTTCTGCCTCCGTACAGTCCGAATATCGAAGACTATGCAGACAGAACAAGGATCACTGTAACGGCTATGGCCGTAGATCTCATTGACATTGAATGCACCCTCAGCCTTACAATAACAGGTGACAATGGCATTGAGCTCAGATCGCTTGTTGATTATGCATATACAACCTTCCCTCTTCAGGGGGGTGTTCCTGTCATACTCACGGGGCCTGATCTATCGCAGTACTTCTCGCTGAACAATCTGATTGTCTCGGGAATTGATCCCTCGGAACTGCGGAGCCAGGGTCTGCCTCCGGGTAATTATCGGGTTTGCGCAAGGGTGTACCTTGATGGTCGGCCACTCTCAGAGGATATCCCTGCGGGATGTGGTAATTACTTCAGGGTTAACTATCTGCAGCCACCCATGCTCATCACCCCGGCTGATGGAAGCGAGATTGAGAACACGATGGCCCAGCAGATAATTTTCAGCTGGACGCCCTCACCCGGAGCTCCTGCATGGACCTCCTATGTTCTCAAGATAGTGGAGATCTCAGACCCTTCCAGGGATCCCGGTGATGCCATGTTGTCTGCAACCACACCTGCATTTTTTGAAGAGGAGGTCTATGGCACCTCATTTCTGTATGGTCCTGCCCAGCCTCTGCTTGATCCGGGGAAGAGGTACGCTTTTCAGGTGATCGCCTCAGAGCGGGAGAGTAACACCCGTTTTGAAAACTTCGGGCGCAGTGAGGTCTTCTCATTCAGATTCGGGAAGGAGTCTGATAATATACTTGCCTTCCCGGATGTTGCTGTAGCTGTCTCTCCCGCATTTGAAAAGCCGGAGGAAACAATACAATCATGGGCCATGCCAAACTCATCTGTCAGCGGAACCTTGCAGTATTACTTTCCGCAGGATCAGCAGACAAAGGGTTTTATTAAAAAGGCACCACTGAGGCTTCGTATCGGTTATTACCTTCTCACTCAGAGCAATCAGAAAGTGTACCTGACTTCGGCGCTCGGCTCTTATGAGTGGGAACAGGATGTGCAGTCACATGCAGGAAACATTGGTTTCGCTTTGCAGCAGAAGGCTCCCTACCAGACAGATACCCTCCCGTCACCTGAAACTGATTTTGCATTCTGTACCACCGATGATGACGGAAGATTCATGTTCATGTTCAATAACCCGGGTCTAGGCTTAGTGGCTGAAGAGATTACGCTCACTCAGACTATCATCGGATTAAAGCCGGCCGGATTCTCAAACGGCGAACCTGTATATGCTCCGGATGAATCTATTGAAGTGAGCAGAGGCGACCTTTACATGTATGCCAATATTATAGTTGATGATTTCTATTATACCAGCCCTACTCTGGAAGTGTTGACCCCTAAGGGAGAGCACGCCGATGTAGGGGTTGTGAACACCAAAGTCAGGTCATACGACCTTGAGGTCACAGTTAAGGCTGACAAGAGCTACGGAGACCAGTACAAGCATGAAACCGTGGAGAGCATGGTTGTCTATATCCTGAGAGACTTCCATCCTGCAGGCGTTCCCGCAAATGAAGGAAAGGGTTCACAGCCGGTGGAACAGGGAGAGACACTGTTCAATATGGAGGTCGTGGCCAAAGAGGTAACCGGTAACACCGGTATGGCCACGCTTGGTAATCTTGTAAGAAACCGGAGTAATGATCCGAACGACAAATACTTTATCTATGCCACTGCACTGCCTCATACCGATATAAATTATACAATGGACGCGCCGGTACAATTTACTTTCGGTTATCCGGCCGATGATGCAGTCTTCAGCCCTGACTACAAGCTCCCCACCCCTGTTCCTGTGAAGGAGCTGGTTGCCAGACCTCTGCCTCCGGCAATCAAAGGCAAGGTATACAGGTTTGACAATCAGATGCAACCAATTGAGGGTGCATTTGTACAGCTTTACAATATGAGCTATGTTGTTCAGTCAGAGCCTACCGATGCCAACGGCACATTCGGTTTTGAACTGCCCGGCTCAAAAGAGGGTGATCAGTGGGCTCTTATTATAACGCGCAAGGGCTTTAAGCTTAAATATTTTGAGATACCTTATTCCCTGGTCCTCGGGAAGAAATATGTCAGGGAAGATATCCTCATGGTGCCGGAATCCACGGTTAAAGGAACAGTAATCAATGAAAAGGGAGAGGGTGTCCGGGTCCACATGCGAATGGATGACGGGGCTTATGAAGAGTTTCAGCCGTTATGTGTTAATTATCAGATGTTCCAGGATGGAACAGCACAATCACAATCACCATCATCTGCCGGGTCTTCAGGTCAGACTGTTTTCAAGATAAATATCCCGGACGCTATTGACCCCAAGGTATTATCCGGCGGCACGGGCAGCAAGACCGGCCATACTGCAACAGTTGCTAACGCCAGCCAGATCGTAACTGCACAGGAAGGCATCTCCACCGGTTCACTCACAATGAACCCGGGAGCAGAGCCTTGCACAGTCCCGACATCATTCTTGCTCTACTCAACCGCAGGCAGCCATAAGATAATTGTTGATCCGGTAGATCCTGATTACCTGAGTGATACAATTCCAATTGAGATTCAGAAAGGTGACAACACCATGCCCCCTGTCACTGTCTATACTAAAAAGCACCGGCTCCTTGTAAGAGTCAGGGCTCTGGACCTGTCAGGCAATGTTCTGGCTGGCACTCCTATACTCAATGCAAAGGTAAAAGCAGGCAATTTCGGGACGGAATATACAAATAATCTCGGCGAGGCACGGTTTGAGTACAGCTCGGCAAGTGATACCGTAGTTTTAAATGTGGAGGGTCCTTCACAATCAGACTTTGTGCCGGCTGTCAAAACAGCTTTTGCCGATGAGTCAAAGGATTTCAGTGTAATAACTGTATATCTCCGGCCGGGAGGAAGGATTAAGGGTACAGTTTATGCTGGCACCACTGATTCTTCTGCCGTGGCATCAGCACGGGTCTATGCTGATATCCCGGGAGAGATTAAGATCGAAACACT
>DCSU01000113.1:24313-24999 GCA_002325785.1 Bacteroidales bacterium UBA1458
GTGAAATCAGTCTCCAACTTTGTCGGAGACTCTCTCAGTGTACAGATTACGAAAAAAATACCATCACAGATCCTTGTGCTTGAGGGAATTGATTTTCACCTCAGGGTATTCAATGATATGGACATATCACGACTCCTGGGCTTTCCCGTGGAGGTAACACGCCTTAATCTGGGAGGTGCCGGGGGCAATGAGGTATTCATCTCCGGGAACTTTACAGATATACCGGCGAATGAGTGCTTCAGCCTGACTGAAGCCGTGACGGGGATGAGGTTCAACAATGTATCCATCGTACCCAGTCCTTACCTTAAAAATGATCAGGGCGTTCCGTTGTCGCAGCCGAAGGAGAGTAAAGTCACGACCAATAAGAACAAACTGACGGTCAGTCTCTACAAGTTCTATCAGGCTGACCTGGTGGGGGATCAGCTATTGGGGCTGGAGGTAGTTGACATAAGCAAGGGTACGGGTGCCATAGCAGCCCGCGTGAAGTTTGATGAGGCTTCATTCACCACATCGCTGGTCACTTTCGACGAGTCTGTATGGCTTTCATCAGCAGGTACGGGCACAATGAAACTGCCCGCCTTCTCAACAGAAGCCGGTTATGTGAATTATCCCACAGGGCTGCACCTCTCAGATGTCAACGGCGGAGCGCTCTCATTCACCTTTGACAATCTGAAGCTCGAGGCTTC
>DCSU01000163.1 GCA_002325785.1 Bacteroidales bacterium UBA1458
CTGGGAAGCCAGAAAAAACAATTTCAGCAGTACTCAAAGGCGATAGCTCAATTACACCTGATATGGCTGTCGCTTTTGAAAAAGTAACTAAGATACCTGCTCATTTCTGGTTGAATCATCAATTGGGATTTGATGAATATATGGCTCGTGAGAAACGAAAAAAGATAATTACTGAAGGCGCAACATGGGCAAAATTATTTCCGGTTAATGAAATGATAAAAAAAGGATGGTTGCCCCAAATTAGTAACATAGAGGAAAGAACAGAAATCCTACTCGCATTTTTTGGATTTTCAAATCATTTCGCTTGGGAAGAATATTACATAAAACAGCAATTAAAGGTTGCTTTCCGGATTTCATTAGCAAATACCAAAGAACCTTATGCTATTTCAGCATGGTTACGGGAAGGTGAATTACAGGCTTCAGAATTAAAAACTATAGAATACTCCGAAAAGAAATTTAAAACTGCATTGCCTGAAGTTAAGTCAATCATGGCAAAGCAACCGGATGATTTTTTTAATCAATTACAGAGTATTTGTTTGGAAGCTGGTGTTAAGATTGTTCATACTCCTTGTTTACCAAAAGCACCTATTTGTGGAAGCACAAGGTGGTTAAATGATACGCCACTTATCCAGTTATCAGGAAGATATAAAAGAAATGATAGTTTTTGGTTCTCTTTTTTTCATGAAGCAGGTCATATCCTACTTCACGGGAAAAAAGATATATTCTTGGAAGAGGTAGAATATTCTGATAAAGACATTGAAAAGGAAAATCAAGCAGATGAATTTGCAATTAAATGGACATTGACGAAGGAAGAAGAAGCTGAAATTATTGCAGCTGCTCCATTAAATGAATTCATCATAAAAAAATTCGCTAAGAAATTTAATACTCATCCAGCAATAATTATCGGTCGTTTGCAGCACGATAAACAGATACCATACTATTTGGGAAGGGAATTCTTCGTTCCGGTTGAATTCGAATAAATGAAAAACACAAATTATATCTTGTTAACACATGATTTGTAAGAATTAAGCTCCAAAAATGATAATAGGGGAAGTACTATTTCTGGAATTCTTAAAAATTTTAAATGTATATCTCAAACATGCAACATTTCCTTGACGAACAAGGAAATATCCCCAAAGAAATGCCAAAAGAAGCAAGAGAACTGGCAAGTTTCTTCGCATTGGTAATTGATACAACCACAAAGTTTAATCCGAAGAGATTATCTGCAACAAATATCAGATGCTTTGAAAAAGGATGTCCGGGAACGACAAGGGTGGAAATATTACACCCCAATGAAGAAATCCATTGGATGTGTTCACGATGCGAAAATGAAGGGAAAATAAGCCAGTGGCAAGGGACGAAGTGGGATAATGGGGTAAGCAAATAGTTGTGATGATTTTTCACAGTTAATAAACCAATTCATGTAATTGATTGATATTGAGATGATATTTAGCGTCCATTTGTGTTATTTGAATATTAAGCTCCACTCGGCATAACAACTTTAATTAAAAGGTTGTTTTTCACATTAAGACACTGAATAAGACACTGGATAAAAAAGAAACCCTTGTAAGTTATTAATTTACAAGGGAATCTTATTTTTCTTTGTAGCGGAGGGAGGATTCGAACCTCCGACCTTTGGGTTATGAGCCCAACGAGCTGCCACTGCTCCACCCCGCAATATCGAGTGCAAATGTACAACAAATTTATTTATAAACAAAAAGTAATTCCTCCTCACATTTGCCGTTTGCGTTCTCTGCCAACGACAAACCCTAAAATAACACTTCCCATATTCATCTCTTCTTCATCATTGCACTCCTTATTTTGTGCGAAAATTAAAAACAAAAAACAATGAAAAGCAGAGAGAGACTAATAACAGTAGTGACAGCCATAGGTCTGGTTGTCATACTCACATCATGCGACCAGTTTGATGACAATGCAGCCAACAAATCCTCAGAAACAGCAGAATGCATTCAGCAGAACCCGTCAGACAGCGCCAGTTGCGACTTTACGGCTACCCTTACCGACGCGGAAATAGAAACCATTAAGCATATGCGCGAGGAGGAAAAGGTGGCAAGGGATGTGTACAACAAATTATTTGAGTTGTATAACATGCCTATATTCAGAAACATAGCCATTAGCGAACAGAAACACATGGACGCCGTCCTGAACCTGATAGTCGGCTACGGACTGACGGACCCGGTGGCAGGAAAAGGCCCTGGCGAATTCACCCCGGCCTTTCAGGGCCTCTACGATGAATTGATTGCAAAAAGTACAAACATTACAGAAGCTATCAAGGTCGGAGTTGCAATTGAAGAACTTGACATAGCCGACCTGGAGAAAGCGATAGAAGCAACTGAAGTGGCGAACATCCTGAGGGTCTACAACAACCTTCTCGCAGCCTCACGAAACCACCTGAACGCCTTCAGCAGTAAACTCTGACACGCGACTTCGCATTCCGCAAGGAGGCTTTCTCACTCGTTGAGTTCAGCCTCTTTTTTTTTGATTCAATTAAACCACCAATCCCCGAGGAAATTTGAAATTCGAGTTCAGATTTGCATCTTTACATAAATTCACAAAACTATGAAATACAAAAAACTTGGTGCCAGGGGTCCTGTCATATCAACGGTCGGATACGGAGCATGGGGAATCAGCGGCCGCGACTGGGGAAAAACTGATGATGATAAATCGCGTAAAGCAATACATGCAGCACTCGATGCGGGGGTGACATTCATCGATACAGCAGACGTATACGGCTTCGGCCACTCCGAGGATCTTATACGGGAGGTGCTTGGCCAGAGACCCGACAAGGATAAGATCATCATTGCCACCAAGGCAGGAAACAACTTCTACCCTTACCTCGGGCAGCAACACAAGACCACCCCGGCTAATATTGACTATTCTGTAAAACACCTTGAGTTTGCAGCTGAACAAAGCCTCAAAAGACTCAACCTGGAAGTCCTTGATATCCTCCAACTCCACAGCCCTGACCTCGAGATTCTTGAAAAGGACGAGCCATGGCTGGCCCTGGAAAGGCTAAAGAAAGCAGGGAAGATCAAACATGCTGGCTGGAGTGTACAATCGTTCAAGGAGACCGAACAGGCACACATCCTTGAAAGGCACCATGAACTCCTTGATGTCATCCAGGTAAGATACAACCTCCTCGAACGGAAGGCTGAAGAGGTATTATTCCCCATGGCAATGAAATTTGGCACCGGAGTCATTGTCCGCATCCCCCTCCTCTTCGGATTTCTCTCCGGCAAATTCAACAGTGCCTCAACCTTTGGCGATAATGACCACCGGAGATTCAATCTATCATCCGAGAAACTGGCCGATTACCTGAGTGACCTCGAGTCATACCAGCCGGCGTTCGACCGGTATCCTCAATATTCGACGGCCCAGATGAGCCTCAGGTTCTGCATATCACATCCCGCCTGCCATACTGCCATCCCAGGAGGCAAGACGGCTGAACAGGTTCAGGAGAATGTAGTGGCTTCCGACCTCGACTTTATTCCGTTTGAAAATTTTGCCAGATAACATTTTAGCACAAATCTGATTAAATTTACATCAACAACCCAATCAAATTAACCGGGCGGTTGTTATTAAAACAAAAAACCATGCCACGAGTATTCAAAGCAACTGAGATAGAGAAGGAAGATAAAGAGGCCAAGCGAGATTACCTTGACCGCCACATGCCACATGTCATATGCTCTGACAGCGTTAAGCGCGGTGAGAAATTTATGGTAAAGGTCCGCCTGGGCGAGGAATACCCCCATCCTGATGACAACGATCATTTCATCGGACTCATACAACTGTGGAACCGCGAGACACTGCTGGCTGAGGCTCGCTACACGGCTGGAGTCAATGGCCATAAACCAACTCACTTCGAGGTCGATTTCTTCATAGTTGCCCCCGACGTCTCAATGAACCTCAGCGCAATGGCCGTATGCACCAAACACGGCCTCTGGCAGAGCGAAGACAGGGCGGTGAAAGTAACCGACTGAATATACCGGATAAATACAAAAAGAAAATGGGAAGTTATGTCAACGGGCACCTCATCAAGGATGAATCAGTAGCCTATGAAACCAAGTACCACTGGGTTATATTTTTCTCCCTGAAATCCATCCTGACACTTACAATCTACGCCTGGCTCAAGCGGTGGCTGTCAGAATTCGTTATTACCACCAGGCGCATCGTCATTAAGGAGGGCTTCATCGCAAGGCGAACCTTTGAGATGAACCTGTCGAAGATCGAAACGGTAAACGTCGATCAGTCGGTGATGGGCCGCATCCTCAATTACGGTTCAATAACCATAATTGGTACCGGAGGAACCACCGAAACATTCCACAACATTGCCCACCCGATGAAATTCAGACAGGCGTTCCAGGAGTTGTGCTAGCAGAGTTGAAAGTCTGAAAGTCCTTATAGTCTGTAAAGTCCACGCTGATCTTTAGAACAGACAGCCTGAAACATTTAGATTTGCAATTTTCGACCTTCAGACTTTTAACTTTACGGACTTTTGATTTTACGGACTTCAGCCTATTTCTGTTTGAATTTGGATTCCAGGGCAGGTATCAGGATTTTTTCTTTTATCTTTCATCCTATGAAAAGTAAACTGCCACTCCACCTGCTGATCATTCCTCTGCTGGCAATCACATCGTGCAATCCCGTTAATAAAAGTATCTTCCTTGAAGAGGGCGTCTCCAATCTCCTTGCCACATACCGCAAGGCCACAGTCAGTGACGTTACTTACCAGCTGGAATTCACCATCCCCGAAGGAAAGGAAAAACCCATCGGCGGCAGGGCTGTCATTGAATTCAGCCTCTCTTCAAAGCGGGAACCGCTTTTACTGGATTTCCGGGTCAGTGAGGAGTACCTCGAATCGGTCTCCGTGAACGGTCACACCCTTGAACCGGTCATGACAAACGGTCATATAGTGATTGACGGCAAGCACCTGGCAGGCAGCTTCAACAGGGTGGATATCATCTTTCGCGCCGGCGACATGTCTTTGAACCGCAATGACGATTTCCTCTATACGCTCTTCGTCCCTGACCGGGCCTCAACAGCTTTCCCCTGCTTTGACCAGCCTGATCTCAAGGCGCGCTACAGCCTGACACTAAACCTCCCGGCTGACTACCGGGCCATGTCAAACAGTCCCGTTGCGGCCTCTGACACTGCCAATGGAAGAATTGTCATTCGTTTTGCGGAGACGAAACCTTTGAGTACCTACCTCTTCGCCTTTGCGGCAGGCAGGTTTGAGCTGATTGAGAAGGAGATTGACGGTGTCCGGATGGAGATGCTCCACCGTGAGACCAGACCGGAATACATCGAAAACAACGCCGAAGAGATCTTCAGGCTCCATCACAGTTCTTTAAAATGGCTTGAGGAGTACACGCAGATACCCTATCCCTTTGACAAATTCGGCTTTGTTCTGATACCCTCATTCCAGTACAGCGGCATGGAACACCCCGGTTCCATCCTTTACCGGGCCTCGTCGCTCTTTCTCGAAGCTACTCCCACACTCAATGAGCAGCTTTCGCGCGCTTCACTGATAGCACATGAGACCTCGCACATCTGGTTTGGCGACCTTGTAACCATGAAGTGGTTTGACGATGTCTGGCTGAAGGAGGTCTTCGCCGGATATATGTCAGACAAGATAGTCTCTCCGGATTTCCCCGGCATAAACCACGACCTGCGCTTCCTGCTGTCACGTTACCCTGCTGCTTATGCCGTCGATCGCACCCGCGGGACAAACCCCATCATCCAGGACCTTGGTAACATGAAAGATGCCGGTTCTCTATACGGGGCCATAATATACAACAAGGCTCCCATAGTGATGCGGCAGCTTGAGAAGCTTGCCGGTGAGGAGAACCTGCGCAAAGCGATTCAGATATATCTGAAGGATTACTCATGGGGAAATGCCCGGTGGGATGACCTGATAGCCATTATAGAGAAGGTCACACGTAAGCCACTTGAAGAGTGGAGCAGGATGTGGGTCAGGGAAGCCGGTATGTCGGTCATCACACCGATTATCGGGAAAGAGGACGGCTACCGTATCTCCTTCCGCGAGGATGACCCCGCAGGAACACTCAGGCACTGGCCGCAGACACTGGAGACTATGGTCATCACCGCTTCGGACACCCTCACCGGCGAAGTGACGCCGGCTGACAGGAAGTCATTTATCAGTACAATGGAAGGGCCCCTGTGCATTATCCCGGACATATCAGGAAGAGCCTATGGAACATTTCTCCTTGACAGCATCACGGTCGCCCATCTCACAAATGGTATCAGCAATTTCAAAGATCCGCTTTTGCGGGGAATTCTATGGATCAATTTTTATGAGAATCTTGTGAACGGGAATGTATCACCGGCTGAATTCTATAAATCGGTTTTCTCCGCACTGGAGACTGAATCAGACCTGCAAATAAGGAACTATCTCACCGGGAAATTCTCATCAGTATACTGGGACTATCTCACTGATGAGGAGCGGGTTGCTGCTGCTTCGGGTGCCGAAGCCATGATCCGTAAGAAAATCACCGATGCGGCTGCGGCCTCTGACAAGAGGACATGGTACGGGCTCTACCGGAGCGTGGCAGTAACAGACAACGGACTCGTGTATCTCAATGAGATATGGAAAAGCGCTGAGCTGCCCGGAGGGGTTAAGCTGAGTGAGGATGAGCTCTGCACACTGGCGCTGACACTGGAACTGAAGGGTCACCCTGATGCTAATGAGATCATCGCTGTCCAGCGTGAACGCATAACGGGAGACGACAGGCTGCAACGGTACGATTTCCTCGTGCCCTCAGTGTCGCCTGACCCTGCTGTGCGTGATGCCTTCTTCAACAGTCTGCGTGACCCGGCCGGGCGAGAGCATGAGCCTTGGGTGCTGGAGGCGCTGGGTTACCTGCATCACCCTATGGTGGCGCGAAGGGCCGAACACTATATCCTGCCCTCACTTGAGATGCTTGAGGAGATAAAAAGCACCGGTGATATCTTCTTCCCGGGAAGCTGGATCACAGCTACCCTGGCCGGCCACCACTCGGCAGAAGCCCTTGAAACGGTGGAGAGGTTCCTGGATGAGAGGCCGGATTACCCGGCAGACCTGAGGCTGAAAATTCTCCAGGCCGCCGATCACCTCTTTAGGCAGTAGGCAATGGGCAGTAGGCAATAGTTAAATTATTTTTTACTTTTATAATCGNNAATCGCAAATCGCAAATTCCAATGGGTATTCTCCGTGTTCTGGTTTGCATCTTCTTCCCGCCCCTGGCTGTAATTGACAAGGGCTGCGGTTCCGTGCTCATCATCTTCCTCCTCACCCTCTGCGGATGGGTTCCCGGAGTCATTGGCGCACTCATAATCAATAACAAAAGGTAACCTGCCTCACCGGGCCTTCACGTATTTCCTTCTTTTTGTGTAATTTTGCGTGATTTTATATCAAATGGCCAAAACTTTACATGCTCAGGTTTGTTCAGTTTCTGTGCACATTGAAGAAATTTTCTTATGGAAAACGATCAGGATAAAGTACTGGACGAGTTAACATCAGGTGAATACAAATACGGATTTGTAACTGATATTGAGACTGATGTCATCCCGAAAGGACTGAGTGAAGATGTAGTCAGGCTTATCTCTGCCAAGAAGGAGGAGCCTGAGTGGATGCTCGAGTTCCGCCTGAAGGCATTCCGCCACTGGCAGACCATGAAGATGCCGGCGTGGGCGCACCTTAAGATACCTGAGATTAACTACCAGGATATTATATTTTACGCTGCCCCGATGCAGAAACCTGCCCCGGGGAGCCTCAGCGACGTTGATCCGGAGCTGCTCAAGACCTTTGACAAGCTTGGCATACCTCTCGGGGAGCAGAAGCGCCTCACCGGAGTGGCCGTTGACGCGGTGATGGACTCGATATCGGTCAAGACCACCTTCCGTGAGAGCCTTGCCGAACTGGGAATAATCTTTTGCTCATTCTCCGAGGCGGTCAGGGAACACCCGTCACTGGTGCAGAAGTACCTCGCCTCGGTCGTTCCTTATACCGATAACTTCTTCGCCACACTTAACTCCGCAGTATTTTCTGACGGCTCCTTCTGCTATATCCCCAAGGGGGTCAGGTGCCCTATGGAACTGTCGACATACTTCCGCATCAACGCATCCAACACCGGACAGTTTGAACGCACACTGCTTATTGCCGATGAGGAGTCGTATGTCAGCTACCTCGAGGGGTGCACGGCACCAATGCGCGATGAGAACCAGCTGCACGCTGCCGTGGTTGAGATAATAACTGAACGGGGCGCCGAAGTTAAATACAGCACCGTACAGAACTGGTACCCCGGCGACAAGGAGGGCAAGGGCGGTATCTTCAATTTCGTCACCAAACGAGGAATATGCAAGGGCGACGATTCAAAGATATCATGGACACAGGTAGAGACTGGCTCAGCCATAACCTGGAAATACCCCTCCTGCATTCTCCGCGGTAACAACTCTGTAGGCGAATTCTACTCGGTGGCCGTTACCAATAACTACCAGCAGGCAGATACCGGGACCAAGATGATCCACATCGGAAGGAATACCAAAAGCACTATCGTCTCCAAGGGTATCTCGGCCGGCTTCGGCCAGAACAGCTACCGCGGACTGGTTAAGGTGCTGGGCAAGGCCGAAGGGGCAAGGAACTACTCGCAGTGCGACTCCCTGCTGCTGGGAGATAAGTGCGGAGCACATACCTTCCCATACATAGAAGTGGACAATCCTTCGGCAATAGTGGAACATGAGGCAACCACCTCGCGCATTGGCGAAGACCAGATATTCTACTGCAACCAGAGAGGCATCTCCACAGAAGACGCCATAGGCCTGATTGTCAACGGCTATGCCCGGGAGGTGATAAACAAGCTGCCTATGGAATTTGCCGTGGAGGCACAGAAGCTTCTGCAAATCAGCCTTGAAGGAAGCGTTGGTTAAAATGATTTTACTACAAACAGGATATGAAAAGTGAATTTTTGTTACAGATAAAGGAACTCAAAGCCACAATTGACAATAAGGAGATCCTCAAGGGTCTCAACCTCGAGGTCAAACCCGGAGAGATACATGCCATCATGGGTCCCAACGGAAGCGGGAAAAGCACCCTTGCCAATGTTCTGACAGGCCGTGATATTGCCACCGTCACTCATGGCTCGGTCACCTTCGAGGGTAAAGATCTCCTGGTGATGTCTCCTGAGGAAAGAGCACGAGAAGGCATCTTCCTCTCTTTCCAGTACCCCATAGAGATCCCCGGCGTCAGCATGGTCAACTTCATGAAGACTGCTATTAATGAACAGCGCAAACATCGTGGGCTTGAGCCGCTTTCGGCTTCCGAATTCCTGCGCCAGATGCGCGAGAAGAAGGAGCTTGTGGAGATAGACTCGGCACTGACCAACCGCAGCGTCAACGAAGGCTTCTCCGGTGGAGAAAAGAAAAAGAACGAGATCTTTCAGATGGCCATGCTCGAACCGAGACTGGCACTCCTCGATGAGACAGACTCAGGCCTTGATATCGATGCACTTCGCATCGTGGCCAATGGCGTCAATAAAATACGCAGGACTGACACTTCGGTCATTGTCATAACCCATTACCAGAGACTACTCGACTATATCGTGCCCGATTATGTTCATGTTATGTATGACGGCCGCATAGTCAGAACGGCCGGGCCTGAACTGGCTCTCGAGCTTGAAGAGAGAGGATACGACTGGATAAGGAAGGAAGCAGACGTCAACGAAGAGACATGGACTACAGACCGGAAGTAATAAATAAACTGTCAGAGATCTATTCTGGGAGCCACGGCACTTTCCTGAAAAACTCTCCGGAGATCTTTAACAGGCACCGTGAAACCGCCTATAAAGAATTCCTCAGGCTTGGAATTCCTGACAGAAAAAACGAAGCCTATAAGTATACAAACCTCGAAAAATCCTTCGGGTATCCGTACCAGGTGTACTACTCCCCTGTTCCTCAGGACTTCAGGGAGGCGGAGAAGTTTCACTGCGAGGTTGAAGATCTCGACGTATGGAACATGGTGCTTCTCAACGGATTTTTTCCGCGCGGCGAAGAAGGACTGGTGATGCTTCCCGGAGGGATATGGGTTGGAAGCATGAAGGCTGCAGCAAAGCAGTTTCCCGGACTGGTTGAAAAACACTACAACAAATATGTTCAGGGTGAGAATGACGGGCTGGTACCGCTGAACACTGCAATGGCCTCCGACGGACTCTTCCTCTATGCCCCAAAGAACACTGCATACACCAAACCGATACAGATAGTCAACCTGCTTCACTCTGACCAGGATATATTTGCGCAGGACCGAAACCTTGTAGTTGTGGAGGACCGGGCTCAACTGTCACTGCTGGTATGTGATCATGCCATCTCCCCGCAGCATTTCCTTACCAACACCGTCACCGAGGTCTATGTAGGCCAGAACTCCCGCTTTGAGATCATCAGGGTACAGAACCAGCACAATAACTCTGGTAAGATAACCCACACCTTCATTCACCAGGAGCGAGACAGCTACGCCTCATCAAACAACATTACACTGCACGGCGGATTGGTGCGAAATGCCACATGGCACATGCTGAACGGTGAGAACAGCGAGACCCACTCGTACGGCTTGTACCTGGCAGACAAGCAGCAGCATATAGCTAACTTCGTGAAGGTTGACCACGCTGCGCCGAACTGCAACAGCACCCAACTCTTCAAGGGCGTACTTGACGAAAACTCAAGCGGAGCCTTCAACGGACGCATCATGGTGCATAAGATCGCACAGGGGACCAACGCCTACCAGAGCAATAACAATATCCTTCTGTCTGATGCTGCACGCATGGACACAAAGCCCCAGCTTGAGATATACGCTGATGACGTCAAATGCAGTCACGGAGCAACAGTAGGTCAGCTTGACAATAATGCGCTCTTCTATCTGCGGTCAAGGGGTATCGACGCCCGGGAGGCCAAACTGATGCTCATGTTCGGATTTGCACACGATGTGATAAAGAATATACCTATTGAGGCCCTTCGCGAGCGTATTGACAACCTGGTTCAGAAGCGTCTCCGCGGTGAGCTTTCACGCTGCGCCTCCTGTGCCATCCAGTGCAACTGAACAGAGTAATGAAACTGTCTAAAAACATAGAAGAGATACGTTCTGAATTCCCGATCCTTTCAATTAAGGTGTACGGGAAACCCCTGATCTATCTTGATAACGGCGCCACCACCCAAAAACCGGAACAGGTCATCAGGGTTATGGAGGAGCTTTACCGTACAGCCAACGCCAATGTTCACAGGGGAGTTCACCGCCTCTCAGACATGGTCTCGGAACGCTATGAGGCCGCCCGTGAAACCGTCAGGGCGTTCATAAACGCCCCGAAAAGGGAAGAGATCATTTTTACCGCCGGCACAACCGCTTCCATTAATGCTATCGCATTCTCCTTCGGCGAACGGTTTGTCAGTGAGGGCGATGAGATTCTCATCAGCGGCATGGAACATCACGCCAACATCGTGCCGTGGCAGATGCTCTGCGAAAGAAAGAGTGCGAAACTCAGGGTCATACCCTTTTCTGACGAAGGGGTGCTTGATCTCGAAGCCTACAGGAGCCTGCTCACTGACCGCACACGTATTGTTGCTGTCACACACGTCTCGAACGTTCTCGGGACTGTAAACCCGGTTAAGGAGATCGTAGCCGAAGCACATCGCCACGGCATACCGGTGCTGGTTGACGGGGCCCAGGGCATACAGCACGGTATCGTTGATGTGACGGATATAGGGTGCGACTTCTACGTCTTCTCCGGACATAAGGTATACGGCCCTAATGGCATTGGGGTACTTTACGGAAAGGAAAACCTCCTGAATGAGATCCCTCCCTACCAGGGCGGTGGTGATATGGTGGCAAACGTCACCTTTGAGAAGACAACATACAATGAGCTGCCTTTCAAGTTCGAAGCCGGCACAACAAACTTCACCGGTGCCATAGGCCTGGCCACCGCGCTCGACTACCTTACTTCTCTCGGACGGGAGGCAGTAGCCGCAAGAGAGCAGGACCTTCTGAGACAGGCCACCGAGGGATTATTATCTGTCAGTGGTATACGCATCTATGGTACGGCACCGCAGAAGGTCTCGGTCATCTCTTTCCTGCCGGGAACCATTCATCAGTATGACGCGGGTATGATTCTTGACAAGATGGGTATCGCAGTAAGAACAGGATCTCACTGTGCCCAGCCGTTGATGGAGCGCTACGGAATAAGTGGAAACATCAGGGCTTCAATCGCCTTCTACAACACTGAGGAGGAGATAGAGGCACTGGTGAAAGGCATTAAAAGGGTGACTGAGATGTTCGCCTGACAGAATGATATGAATATTAACCAGATACAGGATCAGATTATTGAGGATTTTGCGCTCTTCGGCGACTGGATGGAGAGGTATGAGTATCTCATCGACCTGGGGCGTTCGCTGGCCCCATTCGATGTGGCACACAAAACCCCGGACTTCCTCATAGAGGGATGCCAGAGCAAGGTGTGGCTTTACCCCTCCTTAACTGACGGAGTGGTCACATTCACGGCAGAGAGTGACGCCCTGATCACAAGAGGAATTATAGCGCTGCTGATCAGGGTCTTTTCGGGCCGCACCCCGGATGAGATACTTGGCGCCGACATCTATTTCATTGAACGCATTGGACTGAGGGAGAACCTCTCACCCACCCGCTCAAACGGATTGCTTGCAATGATGAAGCAGATGCGGCTCTATGCGCTTGCTTACAAATCGAAAAGGGAACAGGCATGAATACACAGGAGATACAGGAGACTGAAACAAGAATAGTAGGAGTGCTGAAAAGCATCTTTGACCCCGAGATACCGGTTAACATTTATGATCTGGGCCTTATCTATGAGGTCAGGGTTGATGAAGAACAGGTGGCGCATATAACCATGACTCTCACCGCACCAAACTGCCCGATGGCTGAGGATCTTGTTGAAGAGGTAAAGTATAAGGTTGGCGGTACCAAAGGGGTAAAGGATTGTGATCTCAACCTGACCTTTACGCCGCCTTGGGACCGCGACATGCTTACTGATGAGGCAAAGCTTGAATTAGGATTACTTTGAAGACCCCGTCTTGACTGATGCACATAAAATAGCACTCACATGGAAGATCCGCGAAAGCCTCCGGCTGGAAGGATTTGATATTTACGGTATTGCCCAGGCCGCACCGCATCACGAAGACGGCCATCATATAAGCGAATGGATCGCTGCAGGCAAGAACGGCTCAATGCAATTTCTTGAAAGGAACCTCGACAAACGTGGTGACATAACCTCGCTGGTTGAGGGAGCAAAATCAGTGATTGTTGCAGGGCTCCGCTACTACAGCAATGAGCCGCCTGCAGGTAACGACAACTACTTTGTCAGCCGTTACGCCAGGGTAAAAGACTACCACACTGTGGTGGAGGAAAAGCTGGACCGTATACAGAAAATCATTAAGAAGGAGGTACCTGATGCATTGTGCAGGGTATTCTGTGATGCCGGGCCCGTGACCGAAAAGGCATGGGCCATACGTGCAGGACTGGGATGGCGCGGACGGCACAGCATGGTTATTAATAAGGATATCGGCTCTTACTTCTTCATTGGTGAGATTGTTACTACCGCGGAGTTTCTATACGACGAGACCTCTGCCCGCGATCGCTGCGGCGACTGTACTCTGTGTATTGACGCATGCCCTACAGGTGCCATATGCAATGACCGGACAATAGACGCACGTCGCTGTATAGCCTACCTCACCATCGAACATGACGGACCCATACCGGAAGAGTTCAGCGGTAAAACGGAGAAAATGATTTTTGGCTGCGACCGTTGCCAGGAGGTCTGTCCCTGGAACAAGAAGGCTGTACCATATACTGACAAAGAACTTGCTCCGGAGTTTACCATCAGCTCCCTTACAAGAAGGGATTGGCTCAGCATGACACCGGACGATTTTAAAAAGATTTTCAGGTCGTCACCGATAAAGCGGACAGGTCATAATAAGATCCGGAGAAACATCGACTTTGCAAACTACGGGGCATCTGAGAAGAGGTGAGATTCGCTGAATATTGCCATCATTAGGCTCCGGAACCAGCCCCATTTTTACTTCTTGAGAGTAACCAATCCGAATGGCTCGAAAAAATAGAAGGTGATCTTATTTTGCCATTGCTGTGGCCTTGAGATCAGCCGGCATTTTTTCTATGGCATACCTGAGAGCCGTCCGTGGCATGACAGCCTTGTGTTTCATAACAAACCCGAAGACCTTCTCCTGATGAGACTGGCTTGCAGCTTTCAGCATCCATCCGTAACCCTTCTGCACCATGTCATCGCTGTCCAGAAGCAGGATCCCTGCTATCTCAAAGATATCTTCGAGGAATTTGCCCCTGCGGGCAGGTATTATCAGCGAAACGGCTGAGGCACGCTTTACCCACCGGTTCTCCGACCTTGCCCACTTCTTAAGCTCCGCCATATGATCCGGGTATTTTTGTATAAAATCCCCAACAGTGTGATTGCACAGTGTATCACATGATGCCCAGTTACTGACATACCTTTGCACCCATTTCTCAATGATGCTGAAATCTTCCGGAGTGAACTGCGGCCCCAGCTTCTCTGTCCATAAACAGGCAACGAACGATTCCTCCATCATCCCCGACTCCCACAGCGAGTCGCACATATCAAGTATCTCCTCCTTACTCCTCTCCTTCACCAGTAAATAGTTCTGCTTAGCTATCTCCTTAACGGTCATAGATTTTATACCGTACAGGTGCACCTCCTCTTTGAAGTACCTCAGTCCTGATTGCCTGGCCTTTTCATCCGAAGCCTCGCTGAGCTCTCTCCTGACCTTGTCAAGTAACTCATTCATTTCTTAATCTTTTTGCTGTAAAAGCAGCGATCTCCGATGCGAATCCGACAGCATCTCCACTGCCAACCTCAATGATGCGGAAATCTTTTATTCCATATTTTTCTATCACAGATTCTGTGAGACTTTTTCTGACGGCGATGATCAGGATTGGCTTCGTTTCACCGAGAAGCTCACTTATTCTGGTGCTCCATCCACGCCCCCTTAGTTCAAGTGGGCCGACCTCATCCACGATTACCACATCCTTTTTGCGGCTAAAATCAGGATCAAGGGCAATATACCCTGCCCTGTAACCGGAATCAATCACGGTGAATCGCTCCACACCCATGGTCTCACTTCCGGTATATCTCAGGAAGGGAGTCCTGATACCCGTACTGATGTCTGAGATATCATAGCCGGTAGTTATGCCATCTTCAACTATTCGCAGTGCCAGGATGCCTCCCACGCTGACCCCTTTGTCCTTCAGCATGCCTGCCAGCGTTGCGAGCCATGCAGTCTTGCCTTCACCTATTGTTCCAGTTACAACAAACACCCTTTTTTCACACTTCTGTTCCCCCCTCACTTCATCAAGTCGCCTCTCCACACGTGTTATCATCCGGTTAAGAATTGAGACCGGATTTTTCACTGCTGTCTTCAGGTCAGGCATGTCCGCAATCATCGACGGCAGGCTCTCTGCCGATAATTCGAGAGCCAGGGGGAGCTGACTGAAGCGGGTTCGGCTGAAGAGGCTTCGTATCTTCGGGTTATAGAGCTCGGTGCCAAGGGCTGAAAAGCCAACGATGATTATCACTGCCCGGAAGTTCATCTGTATTCCGATGAGTATCGCTTCCGCGAGGCGGTTTTTCCCGGGTTGAAATGCCGAAAAAGCCAGCGCTGACAGCATGGTGATGATCACAAAGGTGATCCAGAATCCAGGTCTGGAGAGTTGCCTCATAGCGCGCTTGTAACGCAGGGCAAGCATGGTGACTACAGGGATCACGGCAATGACCCACCAGTACCATTTCGTAAGGCTGACGACAACAAGCAGGCCGGCAATCAGCAACATATCCGCCGCCAGCCATGGGAGTGACCAGCCAAAAGGCTGCTCCTGCCTCTTGGGTGCTGAACTGAACGCGGATGCTTCTGGCAGAGTATCCTCAGGAGGCAGCTTGGCGAGCCTGCGACCTGTAATAATTCCCGCAACTGCCGTGACTGCTCCAAATAGAGCATATATGGCTAAAAGAAGGACCAGGGGTGCCCAGAATGCATCAAACTGAAGGTTCAGCTCCTTCGAGGCATAAGCGGTAATGCTCGAATAGATATCGACAAGGTTGCCACCATAAAAGATGATCATATTGAATATCTTCTGGAACAGGTTCCATGACATGGCTAGCATCGACCCTGCAATAAATCCTAAAAACGTCTTTCCGAAAATCCTGACGGATGCCTCGAGCAGCAGTGATTCCATTATAATTGCAATCATCGGTCCGAAGATGATAGCGCTGGGTGACATCGCCTTCATAAATGCACAGATAAGTCCGGCACGCCAGTAGAGACCATGCTCGCGCCACTTAAAGCTTACCGAGATAAGGATAACAAGAGCAATGGCAGTAAGGAGGTTACCACTGAAAGGTACACGCAGGTTATGCAGGAAGCTGCCGAGAACAATCTCGGCAGCAGCCCATATCGTTCCTATAATGGACGCCTTGATCCACTTGTCGCTGATGGTCGTTGTGCCTCTGCTCAAACCAAATATAAATGATCGGATTTACTTTTCAACTACCCAGTCGTAGTCAACATATTTCCAGGTAAAATCTCTTTCACTGAAGGTCAGCCATAGAAACCCTTCCTCACATGTTAGGTAAGGCCCTTTCCACCAGCCTGCAGATACTGCGCCACCGGTGATATAGTGAACCCCTTCGTAATATATGTCCTCCAGAACATGCAGATGTCCCTGGAGCACCACTTTCAGGTTATGTTCCCTGAAAAGATCCAGGACAGAACTCGAGTTATAGACTACAAGAGAGGAATCATTCGGCACTGTTGACCCTCCGTACCTCTGCGTCATAACCGAAACAAAAGGAATATGGGTGCTGATGACAATGGGTGTCTCCGGGTCGGTATTTTCAAGTTCGTTAGCTATCCAGTCAATCTGCACGGAGTCAACCAGCCCGACGTATTTGTTCTTATGTGTATCTTCAACGGAGTTCAGGACCATAAACTTCCATCCTTTATGCATAAAGGAGTAATATAAGGGGCCCATCCTATTCTCAAACATTTTCTCCCCGTATTCCGGGTGTGAAGGGTCAGCTCCGCTACGGCTGTAAATACCATATATCTCATGATTCCCCATTGTGTTGTAGACAGGTACTTCAGCCTTCTTTACTGTCTCCTGGTACAATTTATATAACGAGTCGGCCCGGCCATATGACTGCCCGAGAGCATCCATTATCAAATCGCCTCCCGTTATTATGAAGTCAGGCTTCATGCTGTTGACGGTGTCAAGTGCCTTAATGAATCCGGCAACTGCATTCCGCTCGGGCTGTAGGTGAATATCAGTCAGAAATGCAACGCTGAAGCTCTCGTTGTCAACCTTTGTTTGGTTACATCCCGTCCCGGAAAGAAGGAACATAGACACGATCAGTGCAGCAGTAACGCCACTGTAATAAGTTTTTTTCATTTTCGCCATTTCTAATTATAAAAATCTTCAGAACGGATCGCACTCTCTGTATGCCTCAATGACCTTCTTGACGCCTTCAGGACCTTTAATGCTGCGTCCGTGCTCCATGCAAATCACACCTTGATAGTCTCTAGAATGAAGATAGCTGAAGATGTTCCTGTAATTAATCTCTCCGGTAGTCGGCTCATTGCGTCCGGGGTTATCTCCCACGTGGAAGGCTGCTATCTGATCCCAGCATGCTTCAATGTTCGGTATCAGGTTACCTTCAGTGATCTGCTGGTGATAAATGTCATCCACTATCTTCACGGCCGGACTGTCAACTGCCTTGCACACCTGGTAAGCCTGCGGCATCTGAGTCAGCCATAGTCCGGGGTGATCACGCAGTGTGTTAAGGGGTTCAAGGACCAGGATGATACCTTCCGGCTCGGTAAGATCTGCACAGTATCTCAGGTTGTCGATGACATTTGCCCTCTGGAGGTCAGGATGTAGTTTTTCATCATATCTCCCGGGAACAACCAGTGCCATCTTAAACCCTGTACGTTTGGCTATGTCAATGCCCTCCTCCATCTTGACTGTAAGGAAGTCGCGTACCTCTCTGTGCGGCAGCACAAAGGAGCTATTTGAAAAGTCAGCATGCAATACCCATGGTCCCATCATCAGTCCCAGACGCTGGATGGCAGAAGCAATCCGCTCCTGCTCTGCGGCCGGGCGTCCGGGGAGACCGTTGTCAAAGACAGCCCTGAACCCTTTGTCATAAATGAACTGCAAGTTATCCAGAGGGTCATCGCTCCCGCAGAGTTCCCGGAACATGCCTATTGACGGTGCATATGCCAGCCTGAAGGGTTTGTCGGCATCAGGCAGAAGTGCCGTGCGGCTTCGGCCTCTGAGAAGTGCAGGAGCAGTAAAGAGAGCCGCGCCTGCGGCAGCGGCACCCCTGAGGAAACTGCGACGTGAATTTGTATTCATGGTAGTTTTTTTAAGTTATTCTCCGGGAACAGGTACACTCTTGGGTACATCAACCGGACCCATATCGAATACCTTCGGTCCGAGCTTCAGCTCAGAGTTCATCATCTCATCCCAGGTCACCTTCTTTCCGGTATATGCCGATACGCGTCCCATGATACCTGCCATGGTTGATATTGCTACAAATTCAGCTTCATTGAGCGGCTTCGCTGTGCGAATAGCTGTTACAAAGTCAATATGTTCCTGGTCATAGGGACTCCTGATAAGCTGGTCGGTCATCTTGCCCTGCTCGTCGAGCTTGTAGCCATCATATTTCCAGAGTTCAGTTCCGGCATGATCCCACAACGTGTTCTGGCAGTTGGAGTTGCCTTTTGTACCCTGGATCCACTCTGAGACATTCCCCTCTGTTCCGTTTATCTGGCGGCACATTGAGTGCACATGCATGCCCTCATCAAAGATGAAGTCAGTGCTGAAAAGGTCATACTGGTCTCCTGTTACACGACGATGGCGGGCGCCAAATGATACCGCAGATACAGGTTTTTTACCTGTAAACCAGCTTATTACGTCAATGTTGTGCACATGCTGCTCTACGATGTGATCGCCTGACAGCCAGCTCCAGTTAACCCAGTCACGGATCATATATTCCATCTCACTCCATGAAGGATTGGGATCCCGGTACCAGAGCTGTCCCTGGTTCCAGTAGCAGTTGGCAGCAACAATGTCACCAATCATTCCCTCCTGTACTTTGCCCCATGTGGCAACGTAATCATGCTGATGATGGCGTTGGGTACCGGTCACAACACACAGTTCCATCCCTTTGGCCTTCTCGCCGGCTGCAAGAATCTGCCTGACGCCTGCCGGATCAACTGCAACCGGCTTCTCCAGGAAGACATGCTTGCCGGCTGTCACAGCAGCTTCGAAATGTCCCGGACGGAAATAAGGCGGAGTGGCAAGCAGGATCACATCAACACCGGAGTCAATGACCTTCTGGTAAGCATCAAATCCCACAAAACAATTCTCATCGGCTATCTCCACCCCGTCTTGGGCTAGCCGTTCCCGGCATGAAGTAACCCTGTCTGCAAATACGTCACCCAGGGCAGAGATAGTGAGGTTGGGTCCGGCATGGAGGTAGTTAAGGGCCGCGCCCGTACCTCTGCCTCCGCAGCCTATCAGACCGGCCTTCAGCAGCGGTCCGTCAGGAGCCGCGTCAAGCATGACCGGAAGGATGACATCCTTACGGCCTCTTGGTGAACACGAGGTTATCAATGCCGGCACAACGATGCCTGCTGCACCTGCAGCCGCTGCAGTGCCCAGAAAGTTTCTTCTGGAGATTGATGATTTTTTCATGATGGTTTTTATATGTTTATCAAAGTTATAAATTATGTCGAAAGTCCGTAAAGTCCAAAGTCCATAAAGTCCATAAAGTCTGTAAAGTCAAAAGTCCATAAATTCAAAAGTCAAAAGGTCTGTCGCTGCGCTCCGTCTGAAGGTCCCGACGCACTTCGTGGTCGGGATTGAGCCTCCTCCTGCGTCGGAGCCTCAAACTGCCGATTGCCGACTGAACTGCTGCGCCTTCCCTGCAGTCTGGCTGCTTCTCCGCCAGCTGGCGGATCGCCCCTCTACTGCCTATTGCCTGGCAAGACTATTTATCCCACGCTTTAGCAACACGGAACCCCACATAAAAACAATCCGAATACCACCAGATGCTCTTCGGCATCTGCGGGTCGGTCTTAAGCCACTCAGCAGTGCGGGTATGATCACGCGCTGCGCTCCTGACGCCTGCCGCACCGTCACGGTAGGATCCTCCCCTGATGACATGCTCATCAGTACCTTCATAATTGTCAGAACAGAATTCTGCAACATTACCGCTCATGTTAAGTAGACCCCACGGATTTGCCTTCACTGCTGAAGGCTCCTGTGTCTTTGACTGACTGTTGCCACGGTAGATAACAAAGGTATTGATGACAGAAGTGTCGGGCCTCCTTCCGAACAGACCCTTCTTCTCATATTCATCCGGATCTCCTGCAAAGAAATAGGGTGTCTGACTCCCTGCCCTGCATGCATACTCCCATTCGGCTTCCGTTGGCAGGCGGTAACTCTTTCCTGTCACCTCTGATAGCCACCGGCAGTATGTTTCAGCAGCATGGTAACTCATGGATATTGCAGGCCTTCTGCCCATGCCCCAGTTCTGATCAGGCTTCCCGTAAGGAGGTGTGGCCCCGCTGATGGCATCCACACCGTCTATACTGAGCCTTGCTCCCTCGGTGTCTGTCGATCTGCCTTCAGATGCCGTCTGCCTGTAGAACTCCATGTACTCGTCCCATGTCACCTCTACCTCCGCTATGAAGAAGGAGTCTACTCTCACCTCTGCGGCCTCCTCGTCAGCATCACGAAACGGCTCATCCTCAGGGCTTCCCATGGTGAAGATGCCCCCTGGTACTGCAATCATCCTGAACGAGACCCCGGAACCGGGTACCTGCTCTGTGAAATTCCCGAATGAGGTGACAACGGCTGGGCTATTGAAAAGGGTATCCGGTGCGCTGACAGTGCTGCCGAATCCCTTATTGCTGCCATGCAGATAACCCTTGATGTAATGGCCTGCATTCAGGTGGCAGCTGATGCACTGGAGATCCTCTCCCTTTTCTGTCATTTGCTTATAATAGAGATGAGCATCAGATCCTTCACGGGTAAGGGCGGCAGGAAAAAGATTCTCGTGACATTTCAGGCATGTGGAGTTGTATACGTGTTTTGAGGCTCTCTCAAGTGTTGATGCCGCATCCCAGTCGAATTCGGTCGAGTCTTTGGTCCAGTGACTCCACAGATCTCGCATTCCCGTCTTCGCCTTTTCAATGAGATAGCCCTCCCCTTTCGGTGGCAGATGACATTCAGCGCATGAGACCCGGTATCCGGACTCAGTGGCATAATGCACTCCCTGTTTCCAGCTGGAGGTAGCCTGCGGATGTACATGACATGAGGCACAGAAATCGTTTGTAGAGGTAGCCTGAACCGCTTTCCCCAATCCTGTAAACAGAAGCACTCCGGCCAAAATGCCGGCTACAAACCACAACCAGATCTTCTTCCTCACAAGCCTCGGATTAGAGTGGTCAAGATAATAAAAAACAATATCCGATCAACCTGCAGGGAAGCATACTCTGCAACAGGCGCAAGCTCCTGCTTATTTGAGTTGCAGAAAATACCGCTCCCCGTGAGCATCCCTTCCAACATGCGTGGGCTACTGTTTCCTTTCGGAGTTAATTATTACTTTTGGGGAAACGCAACAAATGAAACGGACTATACTTGCATTCCTGCTTCTGTCATTGATGATGCCTGCCGGCTCTCATCCCTGGAAACCAAGACATTACGTGATAATAGATACTGACGGTGGCATTGACGATCTGAAGGCAATCTGCCTGCTGATGGCATCACCTGATGTAAGAATACTTGCTATCACTGCCTCAGATGGCTACCACAATGCTCCCGTTGCCTTTGAAAAGATCAGAACCATGGCTGACAGCCTCTGGCACGACGGACTGCCGGTTGCCACAGGGGACAGTACTTTCAGCCTTATTGAAGATGTTCTGGAGGCAGAGACAACCCCCGTGACTTTTATCGCCATGGGATCCCTGAAGACGGTTTCAGACGCAATGGACCAATTGCCGCTGTTCACCAACAAGGTGAAGCAGGTGATCTGGAGCAACAGCGGCCTGCCGGGCAAGGATGGACTTAATTACAAGGCATCAGCCGAAGCAGCAGGGAAAGTACTTGCCGGACCTCTTCCCGTAAACGTTACCGGCGGTGGAGGAGAGAACTTCTATGATGAAGAATTGTTAAACGAGATCGGCAAAATCCATTCCCCATATGCCGCCAGGGTAAAGGCACTGATAAACTCAATGCCAACCCATTCCTTTGTCTATACCGCCTTTGACGAGATGGTTCCTTTGATGCTGCATTTCCCGCAGCTCTTTACCTCCACCCTCACAGATGACCAGGCCAGGTACCTTGCGCCCGGAGATATTGATGCACTCCGGCTGGCAACCCTTCAGATACTCAGGGGTGAGACTGTTGAGAGGATGCAGACAATCAAGACAATGCCGGCTGACACGGCCTTTTACATGGATGATATCCAGCCTTTTGTTAATGACATAAGGAACAGTTACGGAGAGGATGAATGGACCTCGGGAGTAATTGCAAACGAGCTTCACCGTCACCTCGGGGTATTTGCAATCATCGGAGTCAAAATGGGAATCAGGGCACGCGAGTATTTCTGCACAGGTGTCGATGAGATGAGCGTAATCACCCATGCCGGCGCCATCCCTCCCCTGAGCTGCATGAACGATGGCATCCAGGTAAGCACGGGCGCGACACCGGGACACGGACTGCTGACTATCAGCACCGAAAAGCCGTTTTACGGTGGCGCTGACTTTACCCATAAAGGGAAAACGATCCGAATATCCCTAAAAAAGGAACTGGCCGAAAAGGTATCCTCGGAACTGAAGGAGATCAATTTCATCTACGGCCTTGACAGTGACATATACTGGGAACTGGTCAGACAAAACTCCATAAAATACTGGCTTCAGTTCGACAGGCATGAAATATTTGATATTGAGATTATTAAATAGACAATGAGATATAGCAGGGGGCTTGACTTTTGCTAATTAAACTCGCCGAACAACTTCGACTTATTGTACCACTTGACTACTATGCCATAAAGCAGCGCTGTCCAGAATGAGAAGAGGGCATAGACCAGGGCTGGCTTGACCATCTCATTGCTCTGGATAAGCGTGCCGGCAACAAGCAGCGCCAGTGTGGTGTTCTGAAGGGCAACCTCCACCCCTATTGTCCAGGAAGTTCTTATGCCGGTTCTGCCAAAAATGCCCATTGCCATCCCCGCAGCAAAACCGGCTAAATTTATAATAACGGCATAAGGTAATATACTCCGCAATTCAGCTCCGGTGATTCCGGAACCGCCGCTCGACTCCTTAGCGAAGGCAATTATTCCGTAAACCCCTGCAAAGAGGACGATCATTACTGTTCTTACAGGCCTTTGTATCTTGTCAGCTATTTTCTCATTGTAATATCTTAGCAGAACACCGCTGAAAGCAGGCAAAAGAGTTATAAAAAAGATCTGAAGGAAAGTCTGCACCAGGGGGAGTTCGAACGGAGAATGTCTGCCGGTAAAAACCGTCAGGGCCAGGTTGACAAGAAGCGGGATGGTTGCCAGGGTCAGGAGACTGTTGATTGCTATCAATGAAACGGAGAGCGCCACATTGCCCCTGAAAAGAACCGTCACAAATCCTGAGGTGGTGCCTCCCGGACAGGCAGCCAGTATGATAAATCCAACCTTTATTGTCGGGGGAAGGTCTGTGAACCCTATTATCAGGAAGACAATCAGCGGCAACAATATCATCTGGGAGACCAGACCAAGGATGAAAGCCTTCGGCGAACGGTAAATCCGTTGCAGATCATCAAAATTGATCGATAGCCCTACACCAAACATGATGGTGGCCAGAACAGCGCTGACAAGGAGATCGATATAGGTCAGATTCATGCGCGCAAAGTAACCGGTTTTTACCGGAATGACAATAATTTTAGCGGTCGTCACTAAAATCGCCCATCTGTCAGTGGCAACCCGCAAAAAAATCACTAAATTAGATTTCTGAAAGGAAGATGGGTGAAGTTATCCTGAATGTATCTTTATTCTCATATATGGAAGTCGTTTATCCGAAACGAACGGTGGAGAAGGAACCTGTTCGCAAGAATTCTCTTTGTCCTGCTCGGGCTTTATTTTGTTATCCTTTTCCTGGTACTGGGATTTAACATAAGCTCGGTTCTTGCTGGCGAAAGCGGCGAAGCAGCGGGCAAATTCATGATGTGGATTCTTTACTACCTCGCTGCAGACTATGTCATGAGGTGTTTTCTGCAGCAGATACCGTCGCTGGAAGTGATCCCCTACCTGCGATTCCGCATAAGGAGAAAGAAACTCGTGAAACATCTCCTGGTCAGAAGCAGTTACAGCCTCTTCAACATCCTCCCGTTCTTCATCATCATACCCTTTGCTACGTTAGTCCTCGGCCCTTCCAAGGGAGTCGTAGCTGCCCTGCTTTTTCTGGCAGGCTGCCTCCTGCTGATCATCCTGAATAACCTGTTGGGGCTGCTCACCGGTTTGCTAACGAGGATCAATTCAGTTTACTGGATCATCCCCGTGGGAGTTGCGGCAGTTATTGCACTGGCAACCGGTCTGACAGGTTCACTTAATGAACCCTCCCGTGCGTTGGGCTATGCTCTGGCAGAGGGCCGTCCTTTGCCCTTCCTGGTTGCAGCCGGTCTTATCATTACCGTCATTTGGCTGATAAACAGGTTGCTGGACCAGTACCTCCGGGCAGATATGGCAGGCACACACTACAGGCTGAGAGCAACGGGAGCCTCTTTCGCCGGAAGATTCAGCCGCCTGGGTGACACAGGCAGGTATATGTCTCTTGAGTTATCAATGCTTCTTCGCAATAAACGGTCAAGGAAAACCTTGCTAATGGTGCCCTTCTTCATGGTTTATGCAATAATTTTTTTCCTGATTGATGATGCAGTACAGGGCCCATTTTTCACAATTCTTATTACCACCATGTTCCTAGGACTGGGATCGATGTCCTACGGACAATTACTCTTCAGCTGGGAAAGCTCGCACTTCGACGGCATTATGGCAAGAAAGAACGATTTCATTGCTTATGTCAAAGCCAAGTATTACCTGCAGGTGCTTATCACACTGATTGCATTCGTACCACTTGCCGTTGTGACCATTGTCTCGGGCAAGATGAGTTTGTTCCTACTGACAGCCCTTTTGCTCTTCAACCTTGGACCCAACAGCCTTCTTACCATGCTGCTGGCCACTCTCAATGACGCCCGGATCGACCTGGACGCAGGCACTTTCATGAATTATCAGGGAGTGAAGGGAAGTCAGTTTGTTATGACCTTCCTGTTCGTATTGATTCCGGCTGGAATTTATGAGCTGGTCCGCTTTTTGGCAAATGAGAATACTGCCATTATCAGCCTTGCCACCCTCGGCATCATCTTTATCGTGTCCAGCGACTGGTGGATTAAAAAACTCATCGCTGAAACTTTCTTGCGCCGAAAGTATAAATCCCTTGAGGGATTCCGCAAACTATCCGCATAATCAGACATGCCATGATCAAGGTTACAAACCTCCTCAAATCGTACCACAAAAAGACAGTCCTGAACATCAGCGATCTTACCATTAACGACGGAGAGATCTTCGGCCTGGTTGGGAATAACGGAGCAGGTAAAACCACCCTCCTGCGGCTGATGCTTGACCTCATCAGGGCCGACAGTGGAGAGGTGCGCTCTGGTGAGCATATTGTAGCCAGGTCAGAAGACTGGAAAGACTATACCGCATCGTACCTCGATGAAGGGTTCCTGATAGAATACCTCACTCCTGAGGAGTTCTTCAGCTTCATTGCGGATGAGTATCGCCTCACTAAAGAGGTGATGGACCAGAGGCTGTCGGGATTCAGCGATTTCTTTAACGGTGAGGTATTGGGTCAGACCAGGAAATATATTCGTGATTTTTCAAAAGGCAACAGGCAAAAGATCGGCGTTGCCTCAGCACTGATCACTGAACCCGGGATTCTTATCCTCGATGAGCCGTTCAACAGCCTGGATCCTACTTCGCAAATCTTGCTCAAGAGGATGCTGTCAGACTATAACCGGAAAAACGGCGCTATAATCATCATATCAAGCCATGACCTGAACCACGTTACTGAGATTTGCACCCGTATTGCTATAATTGAGAAAGGTATCATCATCCGAGATCTGCAGAACAACGGTCAGGCCATGACAGAACTGGCCGACTACTTCTCAGCCAGGCAATCATGGACTCGCTGACAGTAAGGATGTGACCCGCCACCAACCAGTGTAAGAGTATGGCGCTCCATATTGTCTCCCTGATATTTATGTTAATTATCTGTTTCCCGTCGCTGCAGTCAATTAAAGCATACATTTGCACGATCATCAAAAAAAAGTATCGTGAAAGCATTGAAAATCGGGAACCTGAAGATCGCCGTACCGGTCATACAGGGTGGCATGGGAGTGGGGATTTCACTTTCAGGACTTGCCTCGGCAGTTGCCAATGAGGGTGGCGCAGGTATCATATCAAGTGCAGGCCTGGGACTGCTTTACAAAAACTTTTCTGCAGATTACCTTGAGGCAAGCATAAAAGGACTCAAAGAAGAGATACGGTTAGCGAGGGAAAAAACAAAAGGAGTGATCGGTGTCAACGTTATGGTGGCAATGACAAATTTTGCCGATACGGTCAGAACTGCTATCGCCGAAAAAGTCGATCTCCTTATCGCCGGAGCGGGCCTGCCGCTCGATATGCCCTCCTTTCTCACAAAGGAGAGTAAGACGAAGCTGATACCAATCGTCTCCTCGGCAAGGGCAGCAAAAATTATCTGTGACAAATGGAAGACCAATTATAACTATCTGCCAGACGCTGTTATAGTTGAAGGTCCAAAAGCCGGTGGCCATCTCGGATTCAGGGAAGAACAGATTTTTGACAGCAATTACACGCTCGAAAAGCTTGTTCCTGAAATTGTCAATGAACTGAAACCATTCGAAGAAAAGTACGGCCAGCATATCCCACTGATTGCTGCCGGAGGGATTTATACGGGACAGGATATCAAGGAAATCATGGATCTCGGAGCATCCGGCGTCCAGATGGGGACCAGGTTCGTGACTACTGATGAATGCGATGCCTCTATGGACTTTAAACAAACCTATATCGATGCAACGGAAAATGATATAGAAATCATTAAAAGCCCTGTAGGAATGCCGGGAAGAGCTATCCTTAGCAATTTTATCGATAAGGTCAGGGAAGGGAAAAAACAGCCCAAAGCATGTCCCTTTAAATGCATCAAAACCTGCGATATTTCAAAGAGTCCATACTGCATAATCATAGCCCTTATGAATGCACTTAAAGGAAACTTTGAAGCAGGTTATGCCTTTGCCGGCTCAAATGCCTTCAGGGCAACCCGCATCTTCTCGGTAAAGGAGGTGTTCCAGTCGCTGCTGATGGAATACAGGAACAGCACTGAAAGAGAATAAAGTATTGATCCGGTGCAAATGCCGTATTTGTGTCATCCCATTCGCAAATCGACAATCGACAATCGACAATCGACAATTACCTGGGATCAACCACCTGCCCCATAAACAC
>DCSU01000091.1:0-1631 GCA_002325785.1 Bacteroidales bacterium UBA1458
AAATCTGAAATCGAAAATTCTTCTGCCCTTAGTTCACCATTGGTTTCAGGATCAGCGAGTTGATAAGCGTACGCTTATCGATGCTGAGATCTGACAGGTTTGCTGAGTGACGCTCTACCCTGTCACTGATAACCTGCACCTGGTATTCTCCGGCCTGGCTGAAGAAGATGGAGCCCATATGCGAATCAGCCCTGTACCACGGTTCCTGTACACTTTTGTCCTCTATGACTATCTCATCGCCAACCGGCATTTTGGTGAGCCGGCTGTCTCCTGCGGTGATTATCACATTATCACCGAACTGAAGGTGCGAGGTATCACAGGTAAGACTTGAAAGCCAAACATCAAACCGGCCAGGTTTGTGTACTGTAAAGTGCCACTCGGCAGTATTGTACTGTGGATTTGAATCAACCTGAATGAGCGCAGCATCTTTAATGAGCAGGGTTACACCATCTGTCTTTTCAGTATTCTGATCAGACACAGCATGCTTGCCCTTCTTGCTTACCCCTCCGTTATCATTGCATGCCGTCATGGAAATGACAAAAGCCAATCCCATAAATACGGCCCTGTTCGCCAGACTTTTCATTTTTACTCTTTTAAAATTTTAATTACATCCAATATAAACACATAAGTGTCCTACAAAAATCGTTCCACAGTGTTTAAATAATCAAGTGCAAAATAATATCAGAAAACTGACACTAGAAACATCTTGAGATCAATTAATTAACTAATTGGAAAAGTTTTCAACTGTTCTTCAATGCCCTGGATGAGCTCCTGGCGGACCTGCTTCTTGCTTGTTTCAAGGGTTTGGGAAGGGCGGCAGCGACCAGCTCGGCAATATCGCTCACCTTTGTTTCGGTTGCCTGTCCGAAGGTTTTCTTGCATAGAGGGCAGGCAGTGATTAGTTCATCGGGCGACGATTGTGTAAGGATCCGGGCAGCGTCAGCAGCAATCATTGATCTACTGGCTGAGGATAGTGTCAGGTTGCCGAGGCTTCCCCCGCAGCAGAGTGACATGCTACCCTCCTGAGGTGCATGCTGCAGGTCAGCCACATAGCTGATCACCGCCCTCGGCTCCTCATAGATACCCGAGCCTCGTCCCAGATCGCACGGATCATGGTATACGACCTTCCTGTGAAGGTAGCCCAGTCTCAGGGAGCCCTCTTCAATCAGAAGGTTTAAAAATTCCGAATGGTGCATCACCTGTGCCTCCAGGTAATAGCTCTCCCTGAAGACCTTGTAGCATATCGGACAAGAGGTTACCAGTATTCTGGCGCCCGATTTCCAGATGATATCTGAATTATGGTTGATGAGTTCACGTGCCTCCTTGTCTCTTCCGGCAAGCATCAGCGGCCTGCCGCAGCATACACCGCCATGTTCATCCATGAAACGGTACCTGACGCCTGCGTGATCCATGATCTTCTTCATTGCTGCAATTACAGAAGGGGTCAGATGGGTCATGCATCCGGCAAAGAAGAGTACCTCAGCGCTTTCTGCCTCTTCCTTCACAAGGTAACTGTATGACTGGGTAACCGGCTTCTCAATGTGACTTCGCTTTTTAGTCAATGAGAAGCCTTCTGTGAATTTCAATTTCTTGTCGGGTCTCTCACCCTGACGTCTCTCTATCAGCCGCAT
>DCSU01000091.1:1675-4331 GCA_002325785.1 Bacteroidales bacterium UBA1458
CGCAGACCCTTGATGAAATAAGCTGACTGTATGTCATGTATCCCCGCAGCATAGCTCATCTGGCAGACACTGATGCAAATACCGCATGACGAGCAGGCATGTGTCTGCACCTCAGTGAATGATGATGCCTTGTCTCCCGTGGTGATGCCGGAGTTACGCATGAAGATCAGCAGCAGCTCTACTGGTATGTGAAAGTATCTGGATACGGGAAGCAGGAAGAAAAAGGTTCCCAGGGCAAGCGAATAGAGCCACCAGAAGTAGGGAGCAATTTCTGCTGCCGGCAGGAATGATGCCAGCGCGGCACCCAGGTTGCCCGTCAGGAAGCTTCCGCTGCCATATACGCCGCAGGTGGAGCTCTCGGCCATGAGCCTTGAGGGAAAGATGAGCCAAAGGCTCAGCAGTGCAATGCGGTCAGTCCAGGTGTGTTTCGTTGTCTTCTTCATGCCCATCATGGAGGGAATAAACCTCTTGATCATCGCCAGAAGAAGTCCTGAAAGAATGAAGGCAAGCAACAGGTCCATCCAGAAATTGAATATTGCGGGCAGACCCGCGGCGCCATGTTCGGGATTGAACGCCCGGAAAAAGATAGCATGTGAAGGAGGATTGAGATGCTTCTCGCCGAAGAAGTCGGCCTCAATGGTACCAAAGACAATGAGAAGGAACCACCCGAAGGCCAGGCTCATGTGCATATAACCCAGCACAGGATTCTTTTTGAATATCTTGCGGTGGAGCAGGCTCTCCATGAAAATTTCCCTGATACTGTCCATGAACGGTCGGCCGAAGAAGCCGCGCTGCAGGCGCAGCTTGTCAGAGCGCGACAGGTTGCGGAACCAGACGGTACTGCGGACAACACTGTAGATCAATATGAAATATAGACCCAGGTTGAACGGCCATACGAAGAAATCAGAGTTCATTATTGTCAAGTTTTCTGATAGCCTCCGCTGTCACAGCAACCACATTGCGGGTATTGACTCCCCTGGGACATACCAAAAGGCATTTGCCACACAGCATACATCGGGTGACCTCATCACGCAGGAGGTCTATCTCGCCCCTGCGGATCAGTGTGTTCATCCGCCGCAGATTGAACGATATATGCTGACCGGCAATGCAGGCGGCAGTGCATCCTCCGCAGGCGAAACAGAGCCGGAAGCTCGGTTCCATGAGAGTGACATACTCCCTCACCTTACGATCAGAGGTGTCATAATTGATCAGCCTGCTCTGGTTGATTCCGAAACCAAACCTGTTTGCCTGCTTCACGCTCATCTGCCGTTCAGGTATCTTACTGTCTCCGCAACAGCCGCACGGGCATGCGAAATAGTATCAGTGATATTCATCGGGGCGGTGCAGGTACCGGCATAGAAGACCCCGTTAATCCGGCTCAGGTTGTTCCCAAAATGATGGTCGCCCGTCTCAAGGAACCTGTTGATACCGGTTTCCAGACCGGAGGCTTCCGCAAGCCTGGCCCCTGACTTTGACATCTCCATACCTACCATCAATACCATCAGGTCAAGCTCCATCTTCAGCGGTCTCCCGGCAAGCGTATCCTCCACCTTGATGACCAGCCTGTTGTTAATATTTACAGAGGCTTCGGAAACTTTTCCCCTGATATAATTGACATTATGAAACTCCTGTGACTCACGGTAGAGTTCCTCATAATAAGGACCGTACATTCTCATATCCATATAAAAGCAGAATACTTCGCAGGCAGGGAGCTTCTTCCTGACCTCGATGGCCTGCTTTACAGCCGTGACACAGCAAACCTTTGAACAATGGTTGTTATTCACCTTCTCATCACGTGATCCCACGCAGTGTATGAAGCCTATGCGTGCAGGCACTGAACCGTCGGCTTTGGCAATCTTACCCTTATTGAACATATCCTCGAGGTCAGCTGAGGTGATAACGTTGTCATAGATGCCGTAACCGTACTCTTCCTTGCGGTGCGCATCAAACAGGTCAAACCCGGTGGCAACAATCACTGCATCAGCTCTCTCCTCGGTTCCCCCGGAGAGTTTCACAATCACATCATGGCCTTGATGCATGATTTTTTCAACTACTGTACTGGTTATGATATTAATGTTTTCATGCTCAATCTTCTGCCTGAGGTAGCCCCTGACCTCCTCGGCCGGCCTGCGGTCTGGAAACAGGGCATGCCACTGCAGCAGATGGCCTCCGGGGTCCTGGCCTTTCTCAATAAGCGTCACCCTCATGCCCATCTCTGCAAGCGATCCGGCGGCCTCCATGCCTGCAACACCACCACCGGCAACAATAACATGCTTTGCAGTCTCTTTCATCCGTTGATAAGGTTGGCAGGTTCAGGCAGCCTCGTACCATCCTTTGCAAGGAACCTCCTGGCGGGATCAGCCCTGATACCCATCTTTTCCAGGAGCGGGAGCGACTGAACATTGTGGTACTGAAGCCCTAACTCCCATGGATCATATCCAAGCACCAGTCCTGCAACTTCCTCATATGTCAGAACGGGTATGCCCTGACCGTCAGCGCCGTAGGTAAGCCCGTCAATCTCTTTGATCGTATACTGCCAGCGGTCCATGAACATGGTGCATCCCGGACAGTTGGCAATGATCATGTCTGGCTGATATGGCTCCATCGACTCGAATTTCTTTCGCGATGCGAAGAGTGAATAGCCCCTGTTGGCCTG
>DCSU01000091.1:4359-12821 GCA_002325785.1 Bacteroidales bacterium UBA1458
GACTCCACCATCCCTATAAGCACGTGCGGGAACTCCGCTCCTCCGATCCCGTACTTGGGGAACATCTTCGAGTAGTGGCAACCAATGTGCTCAACCACCTTCAGGGGCTGTCCTGTTGCAATGTTAACCAGGTTGTACTTCGCCTTGAGTGCTATCTCATCCCTGAACTTGTATATTATGTCACTGGTGTGCGAGATTGTCTCCGGCACATCAAAGGTGCGGCCGGTAGCCTTGAACAGATCCTCACGGGTTCGCTCGAGGGTCTCCGGAAAATGTTTCCAGGTCTCAAGAATCTCAGAGTAAATGCCGAATGATGTTACGCATGATATGGCAATATGCTTGTAGCCGGCTTCGGTGGCCAGCGCAAAATGACGGGCAACAACTGTCTGTATCGTTTCAAACGGCACCACGTCGCCGTGATAGCCAATCCCGGTGCATGTGGTGTGCCGTGGATCCTCGAAGACATCCTTACCCAGGTCCTCGCGAAGGATCTTCAGGAAGTACTGTTCCGAGCCGGCAAAGAATGTCTGCCTGATGCATGACCTGACGTAGAAGAAATGATCGTCGGGTATCTCCTTCTGGTACTCGGCCCAGATCCTCTTTTTACCTTCTGGTTTCATAAATATCCTTTCTTACGTCTTCCGTTTCACACTGGTGATTGCCGTTGTCAGCAGAGACCACATGCCTGTAATATTCAAAGTCCCTTCCCTCCTTCTTGAACTCCATCCCCATCTCCGCAGCCTTCTCCTCCGATGCCTCCTCTATGATATCAAAAAGCTCCTGGCCCCCTGTCACCTTGAAGATGTTCTTCAGCTCATCAAGTACATCATCGCTGATCTTGCGTGTAGGACCCTCTTTCCCGTTCAACTCGCCTCCGAGGCGCGCAAGTGAATCATCCATGTGTTTGAAATAGTGTTCCCAAGCCGGTCCCTGCTCAGGATGTGTAGAAGGGTCAACGTCATATGATACAACGCAGTAACCGTGTTTAAGAACATTGTCTCCCACGGTTCGCTTTATAGCGAACTGCTGGCGGCCCTTTTCGGAAGCGGTGAAGTATCCCAGCTCCTGTGACAGCTTGCGCAGTGCCATGATAACCATGCCCGGGGTGTTACCGCGCGGGCAGCGCGTCTTGCAGCTCATGCACTGGCCGCAGTACCAGATGGTCTCACTCTTAAGCAACTCCCTGATAACGTCATTGTTCCTCGTCTGTACGAGGTCAACAACCCTTCTGGGGTCATAGTTGTAGTATTCGGCTGCGGGACAGATGCCTGTGCATATTCCGCAGTTCATGCATGCCTTTAATCCCTCCTCAAAACGGACATCCTGCATTAGCCTTGAATAAAGATCTTCCATGATATGACTGTTAGCCTTTTAGGGAAGTTCAAAAATAGTCACGATGCCATTCACAGGGAACGCTATTAAAGCCTATTTTCCGGAGGTATTTATACTTAGGGGCAGGGGTCAGGCAGTAGGCAGTAGGCAATAGTGAGGGTCGGCAGTCGTCAGTCTGCAGTAAACGTCTGTAAACTACTGATTATCTGAAGATGAGGACTACTGCCTACTGCCTATTGCCTACTGCCTGATATGACTGAGGACTGAAGACTGAAGCCGGTTATCTGTCGAACAACGCACTCAACACCCCGTAGTTGACCTTGCAATTCTCAATCCGGATATTCTCCGTGAGCTGCATCAGCGTACGGTACGCCTCCGCCGGCGCCGGGGCCGGACCAGCCTCCTTCCAGTAATCAACTATGGCCTGGTATCCCTCGGGAACCGTCACATTCATCAGGCTGCTCTCCGAGTCCAGCTTCTTGATGGTCCACCACGCCCATCCGATGCTGTCAGCCTCAAGCAGCTCAACCGCCGACCGGAACCATTCGTTGCTGTTCTCGCCCGACTCGCCCATCCATAACGGGACATTATGTTCTGCCCTGATATCAAGATACTTCTGGATGGTCTCAACGGTAGTCGGATTCCAGTACTTGTGAAAACTGTAGACCATGTTATCCTCCCATGGTGGTGTAAGTCCTGCAAAGTCCGTGGCAAAATGATTGCCTTCAATAAAGATTATATGTTTTGTGTCAGCCTCGCGAATGACTCCGGTTATCTCCCGGTAAAGTTCATACAATGCCGTATTGCCTTCAAGCGGGTAATTGGTTTCGTTGATCAGGTCATATCCTCCTATCCACGGCTCATCCTTGTATCGCACTGCAAGCTCACTCCAGAGAGCGACGGTCTTCTTCCTGTTGAACTCACTCTCCCAGAGATTTGGCTTCGTGGTGTCAACATCAGCTATGGGGATGTCATTACCCTGCCCGCCCGGTGCCGCATGGAGGTCGAGAATCAGGTATATCTCATTTGCCTCGCACCAGTCAAGCAGCGAGTCGGTTATCGCGAACCCCTTCTCCAGCCATGTGATCTCCCCTGCCACCGGCTCCTCCTCAACCGGAGGAGTGAAAAGGTTGTAGTGCATGGGAAGCCTGACGGAGTTGAAGCCCCATGCCTTCAGGGAATCAATATCCCTCCTGGTGATCATGTTGTTGAGCCATGCGGCATAGAATTCATCACACCTCTCCTTTCCGATCAATGTGGTAATCTTATTCCTGATGTCATACTGTGCAGGTGCCGCCTCCGATAGATTGAGCATATACGGTTCCTGCAGCATCCATCCTCCGAGCCCGATGCCTCGAAGAAGCACAAATTCACCGTCTCCGTTAACAATATGTCTTCCGTCAGCACAAAGGAATCCGGGCCTGTCATCCGTCTTCGGGTCTGAAGTCTTGCATGATGCAAGCATAAAAACCGCCACAACAATAATCAGGATATTTCTCATTTTCATAATTTGAATTATGTTTCTAAATTAAATAATTCTACATAATTCCGGAAATCTAATCGGAACCGGTACAATCTGTCCCGGTTGGTGATCTATATACCACTTATTTCTTTTGCGATGCAAGTGCGCAAACTGATGCATATCGCCATGTCTTCATAAACAGCTTTATGATGAAGAGTGCCTGTGTGGCCATGAAAAAGAGGAAGATCAGTCCTCCCTTTTCCGGGATTGACCAGCCGGTAAACCATATTGAAAGGAATACGAAACTTGCATTCAGAATAAGTATCACCAGGACAATTCCATAGGATACCCAGAACCTCTCTTTCAGTGCCCGGAAACCTGCGCTCAGCGCCATAAATACATTCCCGGAGCCGGTTGCAGCGACCCATCTTCTTGAGGCGTCAGCAACAAACAGCCAGACAGGCATGCCAAGTGCCCAGATGGCATAAAAGAGGTAAATAAAGTTGGATGAACCCTTTGAACCGCCGGAAATAGCCATTGTTACTATAATGGGAATACCCACGATAAAAAACGTATAGGCGGCAATCAGAAGCATCATAAGCACTGCAATCTTCAGGAAAGGCAAGAAATTGCGGGCTGACTCCCTGATGAAGGTGCTCATTTTGAGCCTTCCCCATCCTGATGCACATGAAGCAAAGAGTCCTCCTGCAAAGAATGTGTAAAGCAGGAATCCGGCCAGCAGAAGCAGCAGGCCACCCATGGAGACCGCCGACAGCAGGCTGACAAATGGCTTGCCCATATCGCCTGCCAGCCCAAGGTCAAAACCGTCGGAAAGTCTGGTGACAGCCATGCTGTTTCCGAAGATATTGCTCAGGAAGCTCCTCAACGGCAGGGCAACCATGAACACCATTACCATTGTGGTTACCCATATCAGAAGAATGAGTTTGTATGATGAGACCGCTGCTGCGGCTCCTTTTCCCAGTATTTTTAAGACAGCCATTTCTAAACGGTTAAAGTGTGAACATTGATATCATCAATTGCATAAGGAAGACGAACTTGTCCGTCATCCGGCGCGAGGCATAGAATTTCTGCGTGCTGCTCCATGAATTGTTTATCCTGTCAACATCGATGTCAATCTTGTCATCCGGATCCAGTTTCACCCAGATCACCCTGGTTGCCCCGGTATATTCATAGTCTTTGTAACTCTCCTTGCCATCCCACCTCTCAAGCAGCTCCTTACCGTCATCAAACCCGATGAGCACCTCTGCCGGCAGGGAGACTCCGCCCAGTCGTTCGATACTGACCCTTGAAATATACAGGGTATCACTGGTGCGGTCACTGCGGGTATAGGTGACAGAATCACCCTCAACAACGCCGGAATAGCTTTTTATCTTGTGGCTTGTAACCCCGGCAACCCTGTAATCACATATTTCATTGCCATAGAGAACCTGTTCAAAAAACCAGTCCATGTTCTCACCGAACCTGTCGCCATGTTCCTCCCGGACAACATCATTCACCACGCTTATGAAGTCGCGTCCTGAAGGATGCCTGAACGCCCAGCGGCGGTAGTATTCGCGAAATAGTTTATCCATCGTCTCCGTGCCTATGAGACCCTCGAGGGTATGGAGCCATGCAGCCGCCTTGTCGTACGACATCATTCCGTAGGTACCGTGAGGATAGAGCCACGAAGGGAGGTCATTTGTAGATATGCTGCGGCTTGGCGAGGTGATATACCCGAGTCTGCCCTGGTCTGAGTCAGACATTTTTATGAATGGCAGCCTGATGAGACCGTACCCGTCACCGTAGTGATGATCCACAATACGCTGTTCCCAGTATGAGTTCATGCCCTCGTCGATCCATGGCTCCTCAAACTCGTTACTGGCCAGGATGCCCATGAAGTAGGCATGGCCGAACTCATGGATGGTGGTCATCTCCGCTAACTTCAGGAATGATGGGACAAGGCCGCCGCCCGCAGAGGTAAAAAGGGTTGTGTATTCCATCCCGCCGGCACCGGCGCCAGACATTGGCGGATCAACGAAAGTTAGATGAGGCCAGGGATAGGGACCCACCCGTTCATCAAGGTATTCAAGTGCGTATATCACTGCGGCAAACTGGTTATCCGCCTTCTTTAGTCCAGCATCAGTCGTTAACAGTGTGATATCAACTCCTCTCCACTTCCTGGTTACCGATTTGTATTCCGGCCAGGCTGTCCATGCGAAATCGACAATATCCTCAGCCCTCCATACAACCTTCTTCAGGCTGTCGCCAGGGAAAATCTCTTCTATCAGCATCCCTCCTGACCCTGCAACATATTCTTCAGGCATCGTCACTGAAACATTATAGACCGAATGGTTTGAGTAGAACTCCGAGTTGGGATGAAACTGATGGCAGTTCCATCCGTCAGCCTCGCGCTGTCTCATCCCGGCAGTCTCATAGACACCGAACTTGGGAAACCACTGTGCCACAAAATGAAAATCATCTGCGTAGCCTGTTCTGTCAATGGGAGAAGGCAGTTTGGACTCAAAATTAATACTGAAACGCAAAGTGTCTCCCGGAAGAACCGGCTCAGGCAACAATATCTGCAAGACAGTCCGGTCATGAGTATTGCCGTCGTCAGGCGACTGGAAATTCATTGAGTCTGACAGGTCATTGCCTTTATAGTCATATATTGATCTTATCTTCACCCATCCCCAACCTTCGTCTCCAGCCGGACTCCATTGCCCACCTTTGGCGAATGAGCTCATGTTGCTGGAGAAGGCATTAAGGTACATGTGCATCATGGCATCTACTACCGGTTTTTCAGAGTTGTTAACCCACCAGGCTGTCATATCACCTTTCACAATGTGGCTTACCGGTTCAAGAACCACATCAATATCGTAGCCTGTCAGCCTGGCACTCAGGGGAGTGTCAACTACCAGCTGTCCGCTAAGAAATACGGGCAGGTACAGGCAGACCGCAAAGAATATTTTTTTCATCAGAGTCCGTTTTGGAATAAGCCCGCAAAATTAACCCTTAATTCCCTCCGTTTACTACATTTGCACATATTTCTCAATTTGTGCAATGGCACGAAAGAGTACCCGCGATATGATCATTGGCGTTGCTGCCCGGCTGTTTGCGACCAACGGACTGAGAAGGACCACCATGGAGACGATAGCCATGGCGGCCGGTAGGGGAAGGCGTACGGTATACATGTATTTCACCAATAAAGCAGAAATATATGATGCAGTTGTCGAAATGGAGATAAAGATGATCACGGAACCGCTCAGGGATTTAGTATCATCAACCAGGGATCTTGAGACGGTTCTGCACCGTTACGGCGAGCAGAGGGTCAACCGGATGAATTCGCTTTTAACGAGAAACCCGCTGCTCCTTAAAGATTTCTCCCAGGGCCACAGCAGAATTGAGCGGTTAAGGGAGAGGTTGAACAATGATGAGCTTCAGATTCTGACCCCTCTGTTTCGCAGACATATCGAATCCGGGAACGCATCCATCAAGCTTTTGCCTGAAGAGCAAGCCGGTTCAGCATCCGCCTCCGGCCAGCCTCCGCATGGAACGAAGGTCGGGTCAGCATCCGCTTCTGTCCAGCCTTACCCTGAAGACTATGCTGCAATTTTTCTGAATATGTTAAGAGGAAGCGACAGGCTCCTGACAAAAACGGATGGCCCCGGTGAAGCCATCCGTTTCTCAGCGATATCTGCCGACCTCCTCCTGAGGGGTATTGCGAGTTACAGACCAGACGTGGACTGAGCCTTTCAACAAAACTCTTCCCCTCGCGATGATCAGTTCAGAGTCTTGTATTTCTTCATTATATCGCCGGAGTTCATCATAAAATCGATGTACTGAGCCCGGTGATACGGAAGTTTGTTTTCAGTCTTATTAAGTGACAGTTTCCCGCGGAATGCATCTAATGTCTTATACCCATGAGAATCCATCCATTTGGCTGTCTCCTCGGTCATCGATTTTATGACGCTAATCCCGTTTTTGTAAAGTGTACTTACCACCTGAACGGCATCTGCTCCGGCAAGAAGCATTTTTATCACGTCATTTCCGGAATAGACCCCGGTTGAAGTGCATACGGAAGCGCCTATGTTGCCGTAAAGCATTCCGGTGAATCTCAGGGGAAGTTTGAGGTCTTCGCTGCTGCTTAGATTGTACGGCATGGTATGCTTTTCACTGAAAATGTCAATGTCAGGTTGCAACAGCCTGTTGAATATAACCACTCCGTTGGCCCCTGCCTTGTCAAGGCCGGTGATGAATTTCAGTGGGTTGGTATAGAACGGGCTGAGCTTAACCGATACCGGTATTTTAACCGCGGCTATGACCTTTCGGAGGGTCTCGAGCTGTCTCTCCTCTATTGTTGTTCTATCTTTGCCCGACTCATCAGGGAGAGAGTAAAAATTGAGTTCCAGGCCGTTGACGCCTATGGCAGCGGCCTTAACGGCGTATTCGACCCATATGTCATCATGGATGGCATTGAGGCTTGCGAAGAGAGGTATGGAGACTGCCTCCCTGGCCTTCTTCAGGTTTAACAGATAATCATCAGGTGATTCAGGCACAGAATGTGAGTTGGGAAAGAGAGTTATCTGTTCCGCATTCCGGTCCTCATACTCTGTCTTCTGCTCGGACATCTCGAGGTTTTCAAGCTGTACCTGCTCCTCGAAAAGAGATTTGTAGACTATTGCGGCCACGCCTGCCTCCTCCAGTTGGCGGAGCTTATGGATGTCAGTCACCAGGTTACTGGCACCTGCAATGATCGGGCTCTTGAGTTCAATGCCCATGTAATGTGTTCTCAGATCTGCCATGACATTTGTTTTTTATGTATAACAATTCGTTAAACAAAATGTTCTGCCCCTTCTGTAATAAGACGAATGAGTAAAAACGGCCTGCGGATGCCGGCTGCTGAGCCGCACACAAATAAAAAACGGCCGGTGGGGTGCCGGTGGCCGTATCACCTACAAAAAACGGCCGGTTTGATGCCGGCCGTTAATAATTTATCGGGGATATATTATTTTGCCTGAGTGAACTGATCCTTGGTAACCCACATCACCACCTCGTCAGAGAGAGGTTTGACTGCAGGCTTAAGGAATCCAACAAGGTTGCCCTCCTCATCGATGAGATACTTCTGGAAGTTCCATGCCACCTCAGAGTCGATGACGCCGTTGGCGGACTTGCTGGTGAGCCATTTATAAAGAGGATGCATGTCGTCTCCCTTGACGGATATCTTCGACATGATCGGGAAAGTCACACCGTATTTGCTGTCGCAGAACTCCTTAATGTCTTGATTTGTCCCGGGTTCCTGGTTCATGAAGTTATTGGCCGGGAAGCCTATGATGACAAGTTTCTGTTTGTATGCTTTATTAAGGAGTTCAAGGTCCTTGTATTGCGGAGTATGTCCGCATTTTGATGCAGTATTAACGATCATCACCTTCTTGCCTTTAAGGTCGGCGAAGCTGAACTGCTGTCCGTCGATTGTCTCAACGATAAAGTCATAGAACGACTTCTGTGACATTGCGGGGGCTATTATGAAGGCCATCAGTGCGGCAATCGTTATTAATCTCTTTTTCATTTTATCAGTTATTTAACTACCCTATTAACAAACCTGGTGCCAAAGAGTTTGGGGCAATATTAATTAAAATTTTGGCTTCTTATTTATAATAATTCTAAATAA
>DCSU01000097.1:0-1827 GCA_002325785.1 Bacteroidales bacterium UBA1458
AAACAACCACAGTATTCTGCTGAGACTTTAGAACGGATACAGCAGGTTGAAAACAACCTCGCAGACTGGGTTCGCACCCAGAAAGATACCACCTGGAATCTCGAAGAGAGGATGAAACTCCATAAGATCACAGGGGTAAGCATTGCTGTGGTGCACGACTTCAAGCTGGAATGGGCAAAAGGATACGGCTGGGCTGATCTGTCGGACCAGCGCCCGGTAACAGAGAAAACGTTGTTCCAGGCTGCATCAATAAGCAAGTCGCTGAACGGCGTGGGTGTTATGAAGCTGGTACAGGACGGGAAGATAGACCTGGACACAGATATCAACCAGTACCTTACCTCGTGGAAGTTCCCGTATGACACCGTCTCCAAAAATAAACCCATAACTGTCTCAGCTCTGTTGAGTCATACTGCCGGCCTGACAATTCATGGTTTCCCCGGGTATACAAGGGGCGACAGTATTCCGTCGGTGCTGCAGATCCTTGACGGACAAAGACCGGCCAACACAGAAGCAGTACGTTCATTCGTGGAGCCGGGAACCAGGGCAATTTACTCAGGCGGGGGTATCACAGTCTCGCAGCTTGTAGTAACGGATGTCACACAGAAGCCCTATGATGAGTTTATGCAGAAGAATGTCCTCGACCCCATGAGCATGACAGGCAGCTTCTTTACCCAGCCCCCTGCCATGGCAGACAGCAGCCTGCTGGCAACGGGTTATAAGGCAGACGGCACACCGGTCAAAGGCAAATATCATATTTATCCGGAACAGGCAGCAGCGGGATTGTGGACCAATCCATCCGACCTGAGCAGGTATATCATTGAGACCTCACTGTCATATAACGGGAAGTCAGACAAGGTTCTTACACCTGAGTATACGAAGATGCGGCTTGAACCTGTCATGGAGGATGCAGCCCTCGGAGTGTTTGTCAGTAAAAAAGATTCGAGTTGCTATTTCTCCCACGGCGGAGCTAATGAAGGCTTTACATGCTATTATGTCGGGGATGTTATAAGCGGCAACGGGATGGTGATAATGACCAACTCCGACAACAGCGCCCTCGCCACGGAGGTAGCCAACAGTGTTGCAACTGTCTACGGATGGAAAGACTATTACAAGCCGGTGCTGAAGACCGTTATTGATCTTGAGGAAGCGGTTCTCGAAAAGTTTGTCGGGAAGTATGAGGCAGGAGGCGATGTGTTTACAATCAAAAGGGAGGGCAGTAAATTAATGATAAGCCCCTACCCTGATTTCTGGGTGAATGTATATTTCACCTCTGATGTTGACTTCTTTGTGAGGGAGTATAAGTCCGTCATGAAGTTTGTCACTGATGCCGATGGCAAGGTTACCGGCTTCAACATTGGCCGAATGCTTGTCGCCAAGGTAGAGTAGGTTCTGCTGGAAACGGTGATCACCACCGGAACAAGACTGGTTATGCGCAGTCATCATGAATGATATTTCATTCAAAATTTGGATTTAAAGCGATTATTATCTATATTTGTATGATAAGTCATTCACTAGTATCATATTGTTGACTTTATGACTGATATATCATACAGTATTTGGCCATCCATGAGTGATAAAGCTCTGACGCAACATATAGGGGCTTTTGTAAGGCATCACCGTTTGGAGCAAGACAGAACCCAAAATGAACTGGCTTCTGCTGCCGGTATCAGTCGTTCTACACTGAGTTTGCTTGAGCGGGGCGAGACAGTCACAGTAAGCACTCTGATTCAGGTGCTGCGGGTATTGGATCAATTGAATATAATGAACGTTTTTGAAGTCAGAGAGACGCTGAGCCCATTAGCCTTGGCCAGGCTTCAAAAAGAAAAA
>DCSU01000097.1:1835-5835 GCA_002325785.1 Bacteroidales bacterium UBA1458
CTGGTAAGTCATGAAGGCAGCAGAAGTAAAAATCTGGGGAAAGCTGGCAGGCGCAGTGGCATGGGATGAAACAACGGGTTATGCCACGTTTGAATATGACCCGGATTTCACGCAGCTTGGCTGGGAACTGGCGCCGCTGAAAATGCCTTTGGGTGGTTCCGGAAGAGTCTATGCTTTTCCTGAGCTGAGAAAAGAAAGAAACGCAGAATTCGACACATTCAGGGGCCTGCCCGGGTTACTGGCAGATGCCCTGCCCGACAGGTACGGGAATCAGCTTATCAACCTCTGGCTCGCACAGCAGGGACGCCAGCAGGAAAGCATGAACCCGATAGAAATGCTCTGTTTTATCGGAACCCGTGGTATGGGTGCCATGGAGTTTGAACCGGCAGTACTGAAGGAATACAAACGACCATTTTCAATAGAAATCGATACCCTGGTAGATACTGCCTCCAAAATACTGAACCAGCGCGAGGCATTTGCTACAACCCTTGATAAAGATGAAGAGCAGGCTGTCCTGGAGATACTGAGAATTGGCACCTCGGCCGGAGGTGACCGTCCAAAGGCAGTGATAGCCTGGAATGAAAGGACCGGGGAGGTCAGATCAGGCCAGACCAAAGCACTGAAAGGATTTGAACACTGGCTGATCAAGCTCGATGGTGTAAACGATGTGCAGCTGGGCGTCAGCCACGGTTATGGCAGGGTGGAAATGGCGTACTACAACATGGCTAAAGATTGTGGTCTTGATATGATGCCCTCGCGACTTCTGGAAGAAAACGGCCGGGCACACTTTATGACCCGGCGCTTCGACCGTGATGAAGAAGATGTAAAACACCATGTGCAGACCTTCTGTGCGTTAAAGCATTTTGATTACAACATGGTCAATAGCTTCAGTTATGAACAGCTCTTTCAATGCATGCGGGAGCTGAAACTGACATATGCCGATGCGGAGCAGATGTTCAGAAGAATGGTATTCAATTTGATTGCCAGGAACTGTGATGATCACACCAAGAACTTTTCGTTTTTGTTGAAGCAAGGGGGTAAATGGGAACTGGCGCCAGCCTATGACCTGTGCCACGCTTACCGGCCGGGCAGCGAGTGGGTCAGCCAGCATTCACTCAGCATCAACGGCAAACGGAAAGATATCACGAAGGCAGATCTGTTGGTGATAGGTGATTCAATCCGGCTCAAAAAAGCCTCTGAGATTATTGATGAGATAAACGCGACCGTAAATCAATGGAAAGAATATGCTGATGAGGTTCATGTGGCTCCGAAATTGCGCAACGAAATTGGCAAGACCCATCTGAACCTCAAGTCGCGGGGATAAAATGTTATAACCGACATTTGTCCCGAAATAGACCCGTTATTAACAGTAAAGGCTCCTTGCCTTGAAGACCTTACTGGGGACAAGCTGACTGCTTTTGCTCTTCTCAGTAGTAGCAGTCATGGATTTATAATCGGGAAAAAAACATTTCAACTATTCTTATTTATGATAAATGTGTATTTTCTTCTCAAATAAATGACCATAATTTTACTGGAAATTTATTTGTTATGACTATTCCACTCTGGCAGTACCTCGTCTCCATGCCTTTGTACATAGGTATCCTGTTGATCCTTGTTGAACTGATGCGCAAGTACTGGAAGGCATCGGCTATTTTCTGGATCCTGGCTCTCTTCACCTTCCCATTATGGTTTGAACAGCTTGATGGCTGGTTCCGCTGGGTGAAGACATTCTCAGTTCTCATTCCTACCGCATTGATTCTGGGATTAGGGCGACTGGCCCATGCCGATGTACGGGCACGGTTGTGGGAATTCTTCCGCAGGAACTGGGTCCTGTGGGCTCTTTATGCAGTGCTGGGACTGAATATCCTGGAGGCTTCACTTAAAGACCTTGCATTGGGTAATTACTTCAACGCCATCTCCGGCTTCATCCTCATTGTCACCATCCCCCTGTTCAAGTCGAAAGGCAGGCGCGACGGATGGGCCTTCTCAAAGGGGAAGCCCTATGACATGCTGGCATATACCGATCCGCTCTGGAACTTCCTCTACACCACATGGAATATCGCCTTTGTTTATGCCGAGAACCCGGGTTATGCCGCCAGTTCCCTGTGTATCCTGCTGGCAGCTGAGATATACCCGCTCATCAAGCGCCGCCCGGAGCTGTATGTACAGGCGCGGGCTTACACCCTGGCAGTGCATATCCTTATCCGTGCCACATATGACATCTTTACACCCATAATGGATTCATCGGCCTTCGCCAGCGACAAGGCAGTATATTACTGGGGCCTTGTTAACTTCGTGATGCACGTGCCTTACCTCTTCTACTACTTCATGAAGAGGAGAAAGAGCTTTGATGCCACGCCCGATGTTACTCTTTCGAGGGAAGATCAGACCAGGTTGCCGGAGAATAAGTCAGAACAGGAGCGATAAGCAGGTAAGGCCACCGTCTATCTTTCTGAACTCCGACATCTCAAGCTCAATGATATTATAACCGAGCTCTTGAATCTTCATTAACAGAAGAGGTATAGCCGTATATTGAAAGAATTGCCGACAGTGCGCCTTCCATGTTTGTTCATGCGGAGTAAGACTTTGTTATGATGCTTAGTAAAAAAGACAAAAACTAACGGTAATTCACCTTTTTAAGGTTATACCCTTAAAATAAATTTGCTTTTTTAAGGTTTTAACCTTAATTTTGTTCTACTATTTTAAGGCTATAACCTGATGAAAAAGCAAATACTTATTTTGGAACATGTTGATGCAAAGATAACTCAGCTTAAGAAAGCAGAGGATTTGGTCATGCCAACAGCCGGGTGGATATATTCAATACGGCAAGCACTTGGAATGTCAATGAGGCAACTGGGCAACAGAATGAGTATAACTCCACAGAGTGTCAAGGAGATCGAGGAAAGAGAGAAGAGCGGCACAATTACTCTGAAGGTACTTCGACAATTCGGACAGGTTCTGAACTTAAAACTTGTCTATGGTTTTATCCCGTCAGAAGACAGTCTCGAGAAGATAATAGAACGACGGGCCTGGGAATTGGCAACAGAAATTGTAACCAGAACTTCTGCCTCCATGAAGCTGGAAGACCAGGAGAATAAACCGGACAGGCTGAAAAAAGCTGTTAAGGAGAAAGCAGAAGAATTAAGACTTCAAATGCCTAAATACCTATGGGACTGAGCTTAGAATATATTGATGGTCAGACTCCAATTGAGGAGGAAGAGAAAGAAGGACTCCTGATCAAAACCATATCTACCAGGGGAGAGCTTGATGAATTTGAACAAGTTAACATCCAGGAGGCTGTAGAATGGTCTATGAAGCGCAAATTTACCAGGGAACAAATCCTCACTGAAGATTTCATATTGTTTGTTCATGAGAAGATGTTTGGATCAGTTTGGGAATGGGCCGGGAATAAGAGAAAAACAAATAAGAATATTGGTGTTGATAAGACTCAGATAACTGTTGAAATCCGCAAACTGCTTGATGATTGCAGGTACTGGATTGAGAATAAGACGTTTCTTCCCGATGAAATAGCTATTCGATATAGTCATAGGTTGGTTCGAATTCATGTATTTCCAAACGGAAATGGTCGTCACTCCAGATTAATTGCCGACATCCTGGTCTCAAATGTATTTGACAGACCCGTTTTTACGTGGGGACATTCAGATCTGTCAAAAAAGGGATCAGTAAGAAAAGAATACCTGAATGCCATCTATAAGGCTGATTATGATGATTATGACTCCCTCATAAATTTTGCCAGAAAATAACTACCTTTTAAAAATGGCAAAAAACCAATGGTACTATAGGAAAGGTTGGGAAGATAATATTCCATTTTCGATTATATCCCCTCTAACATATCAATGTCTCTATATGAATTTTAGGGATTGTATTCCCAAAATATTATAATATTCAGGGATTATAATCCACAGATTTGGGTTTTGAATAGATAAACTGTAACCATATAAAGCTGCCGACTGCTGACTGAAGACTGCCGACTGAAGAC
>DCSU01000023.1:0-357 GCA_002325785.1 Bacteroidales bacterium UBA1458
CGGTGCCCATGGCTTCGTTCATTATACTTATACTGCTTTTCTCGCGCATTTTCCCGCAAATGATAGCCCTGAATACTGATATCAGCATGATCATCTCCAACGTGCCCTCCGTGAAGCTGGTGCTGCAGCTAGATGAGGATCTGCCTGACCCGCGGGCGAAGGTGCCGGGTGATCATCCTGCACTGGCGCTGCAAAAGGAGATAAGGCTGGAAGGGATCTGTTTCTCATGGCCTGACGGGGAGAAGCTTTTTGACAATTTCAGTGCCGCCATCAGGGCAAATGCAATAACAGGCATCGTGGGGCAGTCGGGCCGCGGCAAGACAACACTGATCGATCTCATCGCAGGACTGCAGAAGC
>DCSU01000023.1:424-576 GCA_002325785.1 Bacteroidales bacterium UBA1458
CTGCGCGAGAACCTGGTGTGGGACAGCGGAGGGAGGTCAGCAGAGGCGGTCCACCAGTCTGGCTCCAGGATACGGCGCGGAGCGGTTCCCCCCGGTAGTGGAGCCGGTGTCACTGACGAGGAGATCATGGCGGTGCTGGAGCAGGTTAATGC
>DCSU01000023.1:623-2816 GCA_002325785.1 Bacteroidales bacterium UBA1458
AGTTTTCCGGGGGTGAGTGCCAGCGGCTGGCACTGGCGCGTGTCTTGCTCCGCCGGCCGTCAGTGCTGCTGCTTGACGAGGCCACCTCCTCGCTGGATGCGGAGAACGAGGCCACGGTGATGGAGGTGCTGGCNNGCTGCTGCTGCTCGATGAGGCCACGTCGTCGCTCGACGAGGAGAACGAGGCAATCATTATGGAGGTGCTGGCCGGGCTGAAAGAGAAGATCACTATCGTCTTCGTGACCCACCGCGAGTCGGTTACCAGGTGGTTTGACGAGGTGATAAAGATTTGAGAGTCATCAGCACGGATTCAAACTGGCGGTTTAGGGCAAAAACATAAGAATTTGCGATCGTAACCAAAAATAAACATAACAATTTGCGATTACAACCGCAATATATTATATTTGTTTGCGATTAAGTTATGATTGAAAGATATCTCGAAAAATTATTGCTGGAGCACCTGTTTCAAAGCAAAACAGTTGTTTTATACGGTGCAAGACAGGCAGGTAAGACCACCCTGGTTAACGAGGTTGTCAGAAAGCTTAGCAGGAAGTCATTGGTCCTTAACGGTGATGATGCGGATATCAGGGCTTTGTTTGAAAATCCCACGGCTGCCAGGTTCAGGCCGGTGATATCAGGCTATGAAATAGTTGTGATTGATGAAGCTCAGAGAATCCAGGATGCCGGCCTGGGAATAAAGTTAATACACGATAATTTCAGGGAGACGCAGTTAATTGTTACAGGGTCATCCTCTCTTGAGCTTGCGGCTAAAATCAAAGAACCCATGACCGGCCGCAAGTATGAGTTTTATTTATTTCCGTGTTCTTTCGGAGAGCTGTCAAAGCACTATGGCTTTCTGCAAGAGAAGAGAGATCTGGAGCAGAGACTAATATTCGGGTCATATCCTGACGTAGTAGTTAATCAGGGTCGTGAGAAAAGGATTCTCAAGGAGCTCACCTCGGATTATCTGTATAAAGATATCCTGGCCATTGGCGGCATTAAAAAGCCTGCCCTGCTTGAAAAAATTGTAAAGGCACTTGCCTTGCAGGTTAGCAATGAGGTCTCCTTCAATGAAGTTGCACAGATTTGTGGTTCTGACCATGAGACAGTTGAGAAGTACATCGACCTGTTGGAGAAGGCGTATATTGTATTCAGGTTACCAGGTTTGAGCAGGAACGTAAGGAATGAGATCAAAAAGGGGAAGAAGATATATTTTTATGACAACGGCATAAGAAATGCGATACTTGGCAACTTCCTTCCCCTCCGGTCCCGGGTGGATACCGGCGCACTCTGGGAGAATTACCTGATAAGTGAAAGGATTAAACTAACTTCGAACACGGAGGCCAGGCCGGAGTCCTTTTTCTGGAGAACCACACAGCAACAGGAAATAGATTATATTGAAGAAGCAGGAGGGGAGTTCCGGGTTTTTGAGTTCAAATGGAATCCGGGGAAAACAACTGCTATCTCAAAGACGTTTGCCAATGCTTATCCCGTAAAATCTTTTGAAGTGATAAATCCTTCGAACTTTCATGAGTTCCTTTCAGAGAACGATAGGATCTGAACGCTTCCGGGAATCGCTGATGAGTATCAATTATGTGATTTAATTCACGGAAACAGCATGAAAAGTGTGAAAAATTGAGATTAGGATAAGATGCCGAAGTCTTATAAAACATAAATCCGATGGGTAAAAAGATCTATCTGTGCAGTCCGCACATGGGCGGAGGGGAGATGAAGTATGTTCAGGAGGCGTTTGACTCGAACTGGATAGCTCCGCTGGGGCCGAATGTTGATGCCTTTGAGAGGGAGCTATGTGCTGCCGTGGGGGCGAAGCATGTTGCCGCTTTGTCATCAGGTACGGCGGCAATACATCTTTCTCTGATATTGCTGGGTGTCAAGCCCGGTGATTATGTCATAGGGACTTCGTTTACCTTCTCGGCGACGGTTAACCCGATAGCTTACCTGGGGGCGACGCCGGTGCTGGTGGACAGTGAGCCAGAGACCTGGAATATGGATCCGGTTCTTCTTGAAGAGGCTATTATCGGTCTTAAATCAGGTGTATTGCGGTCTTGCGGTCCTGCGGTCCTGCAGTCAAAAAAAGAGACAGAGGGGAAGTTGCCGAAGGCGATTGTGGTGGCGCATCTGTACGGCATGCCGGCGAAGATGAAGGAGATAATGGCAGTTGCCGACAAATATG
>DCSU01000023.1:2853-3464 GCA_002325785.1 Bacteroidales bacterium UBA1458
TCGTTCAACGGCAACAAGATCATCACTACCAGTGGCGGCGGGGCGCTGATATCGGATGATGCTGCGCTTATTGAGCGTGCCCGTTTCCTTGCGACCCAGGCACGCGATCCGGCGCCACACTACCAGCACAGCGAGATCGGGTATAACTACCGCATGAGCAATGTGGTGGCAGGTGTGGGTCGCGGCCAGCTCGAAGTTCTTGACCTGCGCGTTAGGCAGCACAGTGAGATCAACGCCTGGTACCGCGAGCTGCTGAAGGATGTGCCAGGGGTGACTTTCCAGTCGGAGCCGTCGCCGGATTTCTATTCGAACTTCTGGCTGACATGCATGGTTATTGATCCTGAGAAGGCCGGTACCAACCGTGAGAAGCTTCGCCTTGCGTTTGAGGCAGCGCATATCGAGTCTCGTCCCCTCTGGAAGCCGATGCATTTGCAACCGGTATTTGCAGAGTGTCCCGCCTATGTGAATGGCACCTCGGAGAGGCTCTTCACAAACGGTCTCTGCCTCCCGAGCGGGTCCAATATTGATGAGGAGGGCCGGGCGAGGATTACAGATGTGCTGAAGAGGGAATTTAAGGTCTGAAGGTCTTATCAGGCAGTAGGCAATAGGCA
>DCSU01000023.1:3477-3619 GCA_002325785.1 Bacteroidales bacterium UBA1458
TGAATATGCGAAAGAAAGTATTCGTAAGCGGTTGTTTTGATATGCTCCATTCGGGGCACGTGGCGTTTTTTGAGGAGGCTGCTACGCACGGAGACCTGTACGTGGGGATAGGATCAGACCGCACCATCAGTGAGCTCAAGGG
>DCSU01000046.1:0-2052 GCA_002325785.1 Bacteroidales bacterium UBA1458
CTGCCTACTGCCTATTGCCTGAAATGACTGCCGTCCCGATCCGCCAGCCGGCGGATGCGGGATTGAGTCTCCTTCCCGACACTCCGTGTGCGGGACTCCGCCTGTGTCGGAGCCTCAAACTGCTGACTGAAGACTCCACTAGGCCCTCCCTGCAATCTGGCTCCGTCTCCGCCAGCTGGCGGATCGGCCCTCTACTGCCTATTGCCTGAATTGACTATATTTGTGCCAAATAACCGCAACATGATTACCAATGACCAGATAAAAGACCTCATTGAGCGCCGGGATGCGTTAAGGAGGTATCTTTGACGTCGATAACCGACTTAAAGAGATAAATGAAAAAGAGGAGATAACCCGCATGCCGGGCTTCTGGAATGACCCCAAAAAAGCCGAGGAGCACATGAGGGAGATCGCCACCGTAAAGAGCTGGACAACAGCCTTCACCGCAGTGGACACCGCCGTGGATGATCTGGTAGTCCTCAATGACTTCTTCCGCGAAGGCGAGGCCACCGAAACCGAGCTGGTTCAGCAGTTTGATAAGACAATTGCCGCTATCGAGAAACTCGAGGTCCGCAATATGCTCCGGCGCGAGGAGGATCAGCTGGGCGCTGTCCTGAAGATCAACGCAGGCGCCGGCGGCACCGAGAGCAACGACTGGGCACAGATGCTCATGAGGATGTACCTCATGTGGGGCGAGAGCAACGGATACAAGATCACAGAAGCTTACTACCAGCCAGGCGATGAGGCCGGAATCAAGACCGTCACCCTCGAGTTCGAGGGAGAGAATGCCTACGGATACCTCAAGAGCGAGAACGGGGTGCACCGCCTGGTGCGCATATCACCCTTCAACTCGCAGGGCAAGAGACAGACGACATTCGCGTCAGTATACGTGGCACCGCTTGTAAATGACGACATAAAGGTGGAGATTAACCCGGCCGACATCACGTGGGAGACGTTCCGCTCATCGGGCGCCGGCGGACAGAACGTCAACAAGGTGGAGACGGCAGTACGCCTCAGACACGCTCCCACGGGACTAGTCATCGAGAACCAGGAGTCGCGCTCCCAGGGACAGAACAAGGAGAACGCCCTGCGCCTGCTCAAATCGCACCTCTATGAAATGGAGCTGAGAAAGAGACAGGAAGAGATAGCTAAGATCGAGGGGGCAAAGAAAAAGATTGAGTGGGGCTCCCAGATCCGCTCTTATACCCTTCATCCTTACAAGCTGGTGAAAGACCTGCGCACAGGATACGAGGTGGGGAACGCCCAGGCGGTCCTTGACGGAGACATCGATGAATTCATCAAGTCATACCTCATGGAGTTCGGCGGGAGCCACGGCACCTCATGATAAAAAGCATGGTTTAATCACCTGATAATCCTTTTATTTACACTTTCAGGAACAGCATACTCAATGGACAAGAAAGAAAAGTTATTTGAGAAGTTTCCACCCGTCACCACAGAGAAATGGATGGAAAAGATAACGGCTGATCTCAAAGGTGCCGATTTCAGGAAGAAGCTCGTGTGGAAAACACGCGACGGCCTTGAGGTAATGCCATTCTACAGGCAGGAGGACCTTGACAAGCTGCATCACAAGGGATTTCTTCCGGGAGACTACCCCTACGTCAGGGGATCGCGTGTATCTGACAATGGATGGCTCGTACGGCAGGATATCACCGTCAATGATTATGACGTCGCCAACACCACGGCCCTTAACATACTTATGAGAGGAGTCTCCTCGCTTGGATTTGTGATCGCAGATCCGGAATCAGTCAATGCCGATAATATATCGCGGCTGCTCAGAGGCATCCACCTTGAGAGCGTGGAGGTGAACTTCGTCACTCCGGGCATGGCAAAGGAGCTCTTCTCCGCAGTGGCGTCAGCCCTCTTGTCTGCAGGTGCAGACACCAGTAAGGTAAGGATGACCATCGCCGCCGATCCTCTCGGCCGGCTGGCTGCAAACGGCAAACTGTGCATCCCTGCTGAACAGGGTCTCGACTACCTTGCCGATCTTGTAAAAGAATCGGCCAGAGTACCGGGGATGAAATGCCTTGAGCCTTC
>DCSU01000046.1:2115-17432 GCA_002325785.1 Bacteroidales bacterium UBA1458
CAGCAGCACGCACCATGAAATTCACCTTCGGGATCGGCCCGGACTTCTTCCCGGAGATAGCCAAACTGCGTGCTGCACGTATGCTGTGGGCAACGATTGTCAGGGCCTGGGGCCCGAAACAGGATCAGGATACCATGATGGATATTCACTCGGTCACCGGCCGATGGAACAAGACACTGTACGACCCGTACGTCAACATGCTCAGGACGCAGACAGAAGCAATGTCCGCCGTGCTGGGAGGCGCCGGGTCGATCACCGTCGAACCTTTTGACACAGTCTTCCGCAACGCTGACGAATTCTCGGAGAGGATAGCCCGCAACCAGCAGCTGCTCCTGGCTGAGGAGGCGCACCTCGACAAGGTGGCTGACCCCGCAGCAGGTTCATACTACGTCGAGGAGCTTACCTCAATGATGGCTCACGAGGCATGGAAACTCTTTCTGGAGATCGAGAGCGAGGGTGGTTTCCTGCAGGCATTGCGTAACGGAACCATCCAGAACAGAATAAAGGCTGCAGCAGACCTTCGCAAAAGCGATGTAGCAAAAAGAAAGGAGATACTTCTGGGTACAAACCAGTATCCGGCCTTCGGCGAGCATACCGCACCGTCACATGACCCGGCCAGGCTGTTTCCCGAATCTGCGCCCGCACCCAAACCCGCAACATCATCAGCAACCACCGCCTCACAGGATGAGGAGGTAATCCCTATTAAACCCTCACGTGGCGCTGAGGAGTTCGAGAGGCTGAGGCTGACAACCGAAAAGACTCAGCACAGACCCATGGCCTTCATGCTTACCATCGGTAACCCTGCTATGCGCAGCGCAAGGGCACAGTTTTCCTCCAACTTCTTTGCCGTGGCAGGGTATGAGGTGAGGAACAATAACGGCTTTGAGACAGTCTCCGAAGGCGTCAGTGCCGCATTGGAAGCCAAAGCTGATATTATTGTTATCTGCAGCTCGGATGATGAATATGCGACAATAGCACCTGAGATCTTCAGGATGACGGCAGGCAGGGCTACAGTGGTCGTTGCCGGAAACCCGCCGTGCACTGATGCCCTCAAGGCCGAAGGGATTGAACATTTCATCAGCGTGCGCTCGAATGTGCTCGAGACCCTGCAGATGTTTAACAGGATACTGGGAATAAACTGATCAGAGATGAGCAAAAGACCAAAATTCACAGAGCACGACCCCTACAGGGTTTCAGCGCCATCAAGGAATATACAGAAGTGGGAGAAGGAGAATGGCGTCAGCCCAACCTGGGAGACACCGGAACGCATCCGTCTCAAGAGCGTTTATTCTCATGAAGATCTCCATGGGATGGAGCACCTGAACTATGCAGCAGGACTGCCACCTTACCTTCGCGGACCCTATTCAGCAATGTACGCCATGTTGCCATGGACTATCAGGCAGTATGCCGGCTTCTCCACGGCTGAGGAGTCCAATGCTTTCTACCGCAGGAACCTGGCGGCAGGGCAGAAGGGACTTTCAGTAGCCTTTGATCTGGCCACACACCGCGGCTATGACTCCGACCACGAGCGGGTCCAGGGTGACGTGGGCAAGGCGGGCGTGGCCGTAGATTCGGTCCTCGACATGAAGATTCTCTTTGACCAGATACCACTGAACCAGATGTCGGTCTCAATGACCATGAACGGCGCAGTGCTGCCTGTCATGGCTTTTTATATAGTGGCTGGCCTGGAGCAGGGCGCAAAGCTCGAGGAGCTGCAAGGCACCATCCAGAATGACATTCTCAAGGAGTTCATGGTGCGTAACACATACATCTATCCTCCTGCCTTCTCAATGCGTATCATTGCGGACATTTTCAGGTACACCTCTGAGCGGATGCCGAAGTTCAACAGCATCTCCATCTCCGGTTATCACATGCAGGAGGCCGGCGCCACCGCTGACCTGGAGCTTGCCTACACTCTTGCCGACGGGCTGGAGTACCTGCGCACAGGGGTGAACTCAGGGCTTAACATCGATGATTTTGCCCCGCGCCTCTCATTCTTTTGGGCCAGCGGGACGAACTTCTTCATGGAGATAGCCAAGATGAGGGCAGCACGCATGCTCTGGGCAAAGATCGTAAGCGAATTCAACCCGAAGAACCCCAAGTCGCTGGCACTCCGCACCCACACCCAGACCTCAGGATGGAGTCTCACCGAACAGGACCCCTTCAACAATGTAGGGCGCACATGCATTGAGGCGATGGCGGCAGTTCTGGGTCATACCCAGAGCCTGCATACCAACGCTCTGGATGAGGCCATAGCGCTGCCAACCGACTCCTCGGCGAGGATAGCTCGCAATACACAGATATTCCTCCAGGAGGAGACCGGTATCGTCAAGGCCGTTGACCCATGGGCGGGGTCATACTATGTGGAGACCCTCACTGATGAGCTGGCACACAAGGCATGGGAACTGATACAGGAGGTGGAGAGCCTCGGCGGGATGGCCAAAGCCATTGAGTCAGGCATACCCAAGATGAGGATAGAAGAGGCAGCTGCCAGGGCCCAGGCCAGGATCGACTCCGGGGCACAGACCATCGTGGGCATCAACAAATACCGTCTTGAAAAGGAGGATCCGCTGGAGATCCTAACCGTTGACAATAGCGCCGTACGCGACTCCCAGATCAGAAGGCTGGAGCAGCTCAGGGCCGGCCGCAACGAAGAAGAGTGCAGGAAGGCTCTCGATGCCATCACCCGCGCAGTGAAATCAGGAGAGGGAAACCTCCTTGAACTGGCAGTGGATGCTGCATCAAAGAGAGCCACCCTTGGTGAGATATCATACGCATGTGAAAAAATAGCAGGGAGATATAAAGCTGTGATAAGAACAATTTCAGGAGTATATTCATCAGAATATAAGTCAGACTCAGATTTCGAGGAGGCAAAGGCCCTTGCTGCAGAGTTCGCTGCAAGAGCCGGAAGACAACCCCGGATAATGATTGCAAAGATGGGACAGGACGGTCATGACCGCGGAGCGAAGGTAATATCCACAGGATATGCCGACATAGGGTTCGACGTAGACATCGGGCCGCTGTTCCAGACACCGGCAGAAGCTGCCCGGCAGGCCGTGGAGAACGACGTGCACCTGCTGGGTGTCTCCAGCCTGGCGGCAGGACATAAGACACTCATTCCGCAGGTAATTAATGAACTGAAGAAGCTTGGCCGCGAAGATATCATGGTGATTGCCGGAGGGGTTATTCCCGCGCAGGACTATCAGTTCCTTTATGATGCAGGGGTGGCTGCCATTTTCGGTCCCGGTACCTCTGTGTCGAAAACAGCAAAACAGATATTATCTTTGCTGTTGCAGACAGTATGAGAATATTCCTGATCATAACCATAATTGCTGCCATGGCCGTCATGGCCGGATGTGGCAGTTCGCGGAAACCCCGGACCGCACCGGCAGAGCCTGCTCCCGCAGCACCCCCAGATGCGCCGGCGCCGGCAGAATCCTATCCTGAGGTGGCGCCCTTCGGCAATGCCGCTCTTGCCGGCAAACCCGGCGAAGAGGAAGCCGCCACCCCCCACGTATGGGATTTCCGCGATGCAACCACATGGCTGCTGGGCGATATCAACCGGGGGATGCTTCTTAACCGGCCTCACTCAGAATGGTTTCTTGACGGGTACCAAGAATACCAGCCGGACCCGACATTCATGTCAGAACTGGTGGAACAGGAGACTGATGACCTGACAATCACAATAGTCCTTGGCACATGGTGCCCTGACAGCAGGAGAGAGGTGCCCAGGTTCATGAAGATAGTTGACCTGTGGGGCTTCCCCAGGGATAAGATAAGGTTCATTGGTGTAGATATCAATAAGATCGCACCCCTGGCTGATTACAAGGAACTTGGTATTGAGAGGGTGCCAACATTTATCTTTTATGAAAATTATTCAGAGAAGGGACGCATCATTGAAGTTCCTGTTACGTCTTTAGAACAGGATACCAGAAATATCCTTACAGGAAAATAAGGAACATTTAATACTTGAACCAATGGAAGAAGTAAAAAGCAGCAATCAGCAATCAGGCGTGGGTATAGGAGCCCTGGTGACTGCCATCATAGCGTTTCTGATAGCAGTAGTGCCCTGCCTCGGCCTTATAGCAATCATACCGGCCGTGATAGCCATAGTACTGGCTGTAATAGGTCTGTCCAGATCAAACAACAACCAGGGGATGCTCGTCGGCGGACTTGTGGTAGCCATCATCGCTCTTATGATCTCTGTGTCGCAGAGTTTTGTCATCGGCAAGATTGCCAATAAGTCGGGCAACTGGGCTACGGATATCGAAAGTGTGATTAAAGATGTTACCGATGACCTTGAGCAGGAGTTTGGCGACAATGAGGTTACCATACGCATTAACAATGATGGCGAGACAGTGGATATCAAGGCGTCAACCAAGCGTGATGAGTTGAAGGACAGGCTCGACGACCTTGAAGGCACGGCAGACACCGTTAACAAAGATACTGTAAAGGACTCTACTTCAGGGCAGTGGTAAAACTGAATCCCTCCAGCAGACCCTATTTAGCACTCAATGTCATATTCGCCGGAGTAATCCTTTTAATATTGGGTTACTCCTTTTTTTATTCCCCTGATGAAGAGAGATACCCTGTTCCCTGCGTTCACGAAAAGATCACCGGAGAACCCTGTCCATCTTGCGGGCTGTCACATGCATTCTCTCTGATAGTCAGGGGGAGGATTGATGAGGCGCTTGAGTGGAACAGCCAGTCGGTGCGGGTATTTCTCTTCTTCGCACTGCAGCTGGTGATGCGCATAGTGTTGGGAGCAGTTTCGCTTGAGACCGTCAGAGGACTGAAACGGGTTACCGTCACAGATGCGGTGGTCTCGTCCGCCATGGCTCTGGTGGCCTTCTTCCCTTTTATGAGGGCGCTGTGGCTGTCACTTTTCTGATTGCCGGACTACTTGTGGCCTGTACTCTTCTGACATCCGGGTTCGCTGTAGAAGTCACTTTTCAGCCTTCGGTGTTCGTTGTGGCTGTCACTCTTCTGATACCCGGTCGCCGGTCACCCTGTTGATGGCATCATAAACCAGGTGGCTTTCAAAACCTTTTCCCAGGGCATATCTCAAGAGCTTGCCCTTCAAGTCCATCCGGTTCTTCGCCTTTATTTTTTTCTTCTGTTCTTCAATTATCTTCCGGAGCAGGGCATGATACTCCTCCTCATCAATGGAGCCGAGACCTGAAGCGATGGCCTCCGGATCCACTTTTTTGCTCTTCAGCATCATTGAAATCTTAACCCGGCCCCAGTGGCTGTGCCTGAAGTGATCGAGGACAAAGGCACGGCTGTAGCGATGCTCGTCAATGAATTTCTCCGAGCCAAGCCTGTTGATGATCCACTCAATTGTCTCACCCTCTCTCGCCCCCCACCTTTCCAGGAGTGATATTATGTCGCTGATACAGTATTCCCTGCCTGAGCATATTCTCATTGCTCTCTGCAGGAGCTCTTCCCGTTCCCTGTTATCAGCCATTTCGCTCTGCTTTTATGAACCTTTGTTTTCCCCTTATGTCGTCAATTATGGTGACCTGCCGGTAGATGTCAGGGGTTAGCAGCCGTGCTGTTGCGGAGGCCAGGTTCTCATTGACCTCCAGCCACAGCGTGCCTCCCGGTGTCAGCGAAGTTTCGGCTACCTGAGCTATCCTGCGGTAATAGAGCAGAGGGTCTTCGTCAGGGACGAAGAGAGCCTCATGGGGTTCGTGTTCAAGCACATTGATGTGCATGCCCTTTTTCTCACTTTCTGTAACATACGGGGGATTGCTGACGATAAGCTCGCTGCCGGAGTGATATAACTGGCCGGGACTGAATATGTCAGCTTCAATGAGGGTTACTGAAGCGCCCGAGGTGGCAATGTTGCGTGCAGCCACCTGTAGTGCTGTCTGGGAGTTGTCCGTTGCCACCACCGTGGCTGCGGGAAAGGCGAGTGAAAGTGATATGGCTATGCAGGCTGAGCCGGTGCACAGGTCGGTGGCCCTGCCTGAAAAACCCGGATTCTCCCGGATGATCTGCCCAGCCATCTCTTCCGTCTCCGGCCTGGGGATGAGTACGCCGGGCTCCACCCCGATACGGTGTCCGCAGAATTCTGTGTAGCCGAAGATATATTGGAGCGGTTCCCCTTCAGCGGCTCTTGTGGCGGCGTAGATCATCCGCTCAAGGGCTGCCGGGTCAGGTTGCCGGTCGCCGAAGGCCATCCGGGCTGCCCGGCTCATTCCTGTGTATTCCAGTATGATGGATGATGCCAGTGCCTCTGCCTCCTCATTTGACCACGCCTGTTTAAGCAGGGAAAAGATATGAGAGCGAATTTCGCTTATTGTTTGTAACTTTTCGGCCATGATTCAAAGATAGGAAATTGCATTCATGGCTCAACCTGATGATCTGATCTATATGCGCCGCTGTCTTGAGCTTGCAGCCAGGGCGGAGGGGTTCACCTCCCCGAACCCTATGGTAGGGGCGGTGGTGGTGCATAACGGCGTGATCATAGGTGAGGGTTATCATCTCAGGGCCGGGACGCCCCATGCCGAGGTCCATGCCCTGAACGCGGTGAAGGACCGGAGCCTGCTGCCCTCATCAACCCTCTATGCAAGCCTTGAGCCCTGTTCGCACTACGGACGCACTCCTCCCTGCGCTGATCTCATTATCAGCAGCGGCATACGCAGGGTAGTGGTGGGCACCGTTGACACCAGCCTGAAGGTCGCGGGCAGAGGCATTGCGCGAATGAAGGAGGCAGGCCTGGAGGTGGTGACCGGAGTAGATGAGGAGGAGTGCCGACGCATTAACAAAAGATTCTTTTCATGGCATGAGAGACACCGGCCGTATGTGGTATTGAAGTGGGCCCGCAGTGCCGACGGATTCATCGACCTTGCCAGACAACCCGGTGATACGGCAGAGCCGCACTGGATCACCGGTACCACTGAACGGATACTGGTGCACCGGTGGCGTGCTGCCGAAGATGCCATCCTCGCCGGAGGCGGCACCATACGGGCCGACAACCCGTCGCTTGACGTGCGCCTATGGAAGGGAAGAAACCCCCTGAGGGTTATTGTGAGCCGCAGCGGAGCCATGGACCCTCACTCTAAAGTGTTTGACGGTGCGGTGGACACCATTCTCTTCACATGTAACAGCAAGATCAGCCTGCCAGGAGTAAAGACTGTTAAACTTGGTGATAACCAGTATTTTATCGAAGAGGTGCTGCAGTTCCTGCATAGCATGGGCGTACAGTCCCTGTTCGTCGAGGGCGGAGCCTTCATAATCAGACATTTTATCGAGACCGGATTGTGGGATGAAGCACGCCGCTTTACCGGTACCATGCGCTTTGGCAGCGGTGTGCCTGACCCGTTCCCCGGGTTCAGACCGGAAAAAACAGTAAAATTTGAGAAAAGTATCCTCGAAATTATGCATCATTTCCCAAAAGCTTCCGTATAACTATTGTTAATAACTACCCTTGACTGTTAGTAAATAAATATTCGTATTTTTGAGTCCCAATGATTTAAAAAGCGCCCTAGTTATGAAGCGAGGATTCTTACTTCTTGTTTTAGTGCTTGTTATTGCCAGCCTGAATGTTAGCGGACAGTCGTCGCGTAAGTACATCAAGGCTGGGGAAGAGTTTGTCAGGAACAACATGTTCGAGGATGCCATTGATCAGTTCTCCAGGGCTATCGATGAAGCACCGGCATCAGCCGAGGGCTATCTCAAGAGAGCCAGGGTTTATGAGACAATGGGCAACTACGGTCTTGCGTGTGACGACTATCGGAGGGCCAATAATTTTGTTCCTCATGATACCGGAATACTTTACAACCTGGGCCGCATGTGCAATAAGCTGGGGGCAGGTGACATGACCACTGCTGAAGAGAGGATAAAATTTTTCACTGAAGCCATCTCCTATCTCCAGGAGGCTATCAGGGCTGAATACCGCAACGGCAAGCTCTATTCCGAGAAGGTCGTCTCGCTAATAGGCCTTGAACTGTGGGATAAGGCACTGGCCACATCCGACACTGCCCTTCAGATGAGGGATGACGCCATCAACTATTACTACCAGGGCATCATTTACCAGAAGATCAATGATGATAACACCGCCAGGAGGCAGCTTGAGAAGGCGGTTACAAAAGACAAATCGCTCTCTGCCGCCCGTCTGGAACTGGCACGTGTGCTTATCCGCCAGGGTGACATCAACAGCGCACTGGGTCAGTGCAGCATGGTCATGCAGCAGGAGGAAAAAAACGTCGAAGCATTCCTGACGCGGGCTCTTGCCTATGAAGCCAGGCTTGATTACCCGTCGGCCATCAATGACATATCCACCGCCATACTCCTTGAACCGGCCGGACAATCGCACTATATCAGGAGAGGATCCTACTACCAGAAGTTCAACCAGCATCTGGCAGCAATAAGTGACTTTACCAAGGCGCTGGCCATTGACCAGTACCAGCATGAGGTATACCTTCTCCGTGCAAAATCCTATGAAGAGGTCAACGACTTTGAGAAGGCTGCCGCCGATTATGCACGTATTATTGCCATGAATGAGAACAGCTCGCCTGCAAGAAAGATGCAGCGTGAGGCCAATGACAGGCTCTTCGCCATTAACCGTGAGAACAGCAGCCCGGAGATTTTCATCGAGTCACCAAATATTGTTGGCGGCCGCGAAATAGAGGTTGGTCTTGACAAGACGAGCCTGATGATCACCGGAAAGATCAGTGACAAGAGCCTGCTGGCAGAGTTCTCTATAAATGACATGCCGGTCAGGTATGAGGGCAGGGGCACGATCCCCTTTGCCGCTGAGGTGGAGATTGCCTCTGATGGCATCCTGCGGATAGTTGCCCGTGATGTCTACGACAATGAGAATGTGATGACATACCATATCAGGCGCACAGAGGTCGATCCGCCCGAGATACAGATTCTAACTCCTTATCTCATGGGTGATGGCATGCTCATTGTTGACAGTATTGCTACACGCATTGATATCGAAGGAAAGGTGCTTGACCAGAACCTTATCAAATCGGTTAAGATTGAAAACATAAGCGCACAGTTCTCCCAGGATAACCTCAATCCTGCCTTCATTGCCAAGGGCATTGACATCAGGAATAATGACAAATTAACCATCCTCGTTGAAGACAAATACGGCAACAGAACCATAAAGGAGTATGTTCTTAACCGCAACGGAACAACCATCTCTGAATCCAACCCCATGGGTAACACCCTCGTGGTCTTCATTGAGAACAGTGACTACCAGAATTTTGCTGCGCTTCAGGGACCGCCCAAGGATGCCAGTCTCATCACCGCGGTGCTTGAGGATAATTACCAGGTGTTGCCTGTCAAAAGGCTTCGTAACCAGACCAAGCAGGAGATGGAGAAGTTCTTTTCCATAGACCTGCGTGACGAGGTCAGGGCCAGGCAGATAAAATCACTTGTGATCTGGTTTGCAGGGCACGGCAAGTTTATCAATGACATCGGCTACTGGATACCCATTGATGCAAGGCGTGACGAGGAGTTCACCTACTACAGCCTGACCACCCTCAGGGCCTCCATGGAGACATACATGAACTTTCTGACCCATGTGCTGGTCATAACCGATGCCTGCGAATCGGGCCCCAGTTTCTATCAGGCCATGCGGGCTGACACCAAACCACGAAACTGTTCTGACTGGAGGGCGACGCAATTCAAGTCGAGCCAGACCTTTTCCTCGGCAGGGTATGAGCTTGCCGTTGACGACTCTCAGTTCACCCGCACCTTTGCCAACACCCTTCGCGGTAACCCCAACACCTGTATTGCCATCGAGGAGATAGTGACCCAGGTCACCAAAGCAGTAACCCAGAATAACCAGCAGAAGCCTAAATTCGGAAAAATCACCGGGCTCAAGGATGAAGACGGAACGTTCTTCTTCGTAAAGAAATAGCCTGATGCGTGTGAGATGCCGAAATTTCGGGACCCGATCATTTTTCATCCCGGCATGGATGTTTCTCCTGATCTGTCTCCTGCCCCTCAATGCTTCGGGGCAAAATTACTATTTTGAACAGTACGGCTCCAAGGAGGGATTGAGCGCCTCCAAAGTCTATACCGTCCTCCAGGATGCCAATGACTTCATCTGGCTTGGGACCGGGAGCGGCGTGACGCGCTTTGACGGACTCAGGTTCGAGAACTTTTCTACATCCGACAGCCTTGCCCCCGGAGGGGTGAAGAGCATCTGCGAGGATAGCCGGGGCAGGTTATGGCTCGGCCATATCGGAGGAGGCATGTCGCTTATAGAAGATAACGTTATCAAGCGGGTCTCGTTCTCACCCTCGGCATTTATCGGTGTTGACTCTGCCCGTATCACTGACGCGGTCAGCCCGGTGATGAGCCTCACCGGTGACATCACCGGCATAGTGGAGTATGAAGGCTCAATATGGGTGGCCACCTCCCTGGGGGGAGCGCTGCGGTTTGACATTCCGGATCACGGGGTGACACTGATGACAGGTCATCAGTATATGGGCCGGCAGGGTCTCAGCAACGATGCCTTCGGCTTCTACCCCGACAGTCGCGGTAACCTTTACTGCATCACTGACATGGGCATCAAAAAGTATGACCATGCCAGCGACAGGTTTATCCCCTTCAACCCTGAAGGGCTGACACGGTACTTCCTTACCACCACCATCTTCGAGGACTCGCACGCCAACCTGTGGTTCGGAACCTTCAACGGCGGATTATACAGGCAGGACAGGGAGAGAGGGGAGATGAAATTCTTCGATACGCGAAACGGGCTATGGGGAAATTTCATAACATATATCATCGAGGACTACCGTGGCAATATCTGGGTGGCCTCTATGGAGGACTGGGAGAGCAGGGGAGGCATAACCGTTTTTTCACCCGAAGGCACGATTGTCTTCAACAACACCAACGGACTTGCGGCACAGCATATCCTATGCATGACAGAGGACAAGGAAAAGAATGTGCTCATTGCCGACAGGGATGCAGGGCTCTTCATCTATAAGGGCGACCACTTCACCTCGTTCCAAGCTCCCGCGTTCCTTCCCTCGGATGATGTCACCACCCTGGCGCAGGATCCCACAGGTCGATACTGGTTTGGTACCAGCAAGGGTCTCTCGCTCTATAACCCTGCAAAAAGTCCCGATGAACGCGTCAAGCTGAGCGACTTTCCCTCAACGCTTGAAGGGACGAAGATAAACATCATCAGGCCTGACCACAATGGTCACGTCTGGATAGCCACGGCGGGCGATGAGGTCTTCAGGTATGATCTTGACGAGGGGAATTACAGGTATGATCTCGATCTCAATTCCAACCTCAGGTCGCTGAGGATAGCCTCGATGGCGACGGACAGGAATAATAACCTGTGGATTGGCACTGACAGGGCCCTGATATTGTGGGCTGAAGATATCAAGGAGAGCCGGACCTACACCCAGATTAACGGACTGACAGGCAATAATATCACCTCACTCTTCTGTGACAGCAAGGGATGTCTGTGGATTGGTACCGAAGAGCGCAACGGGCTTACGAAACATAACCCCCGCACTGACACCTTTACCTCTGTCAGCCTCGGGGCTGACGTCAACCCCACAGCCATTAGTGAGACCGCTGACGGCACCATCTGGGTAGGGACCATTGACGGCCTCTACGCATTAAGAAATGATACGGTCAGTAAGAAGCTGACTGAGACTGACGGGCTGCTCATGAATTCCATCAATCTGTTGCAGCCTGATGCCGCCGGCAACCTGTTCATTGGCACCAACCTGGGGCTGAACAGGTATGATGTCACCAGCGGACGGGTGTTATCATTCACTGAGAAGAGCGGTTTCACGGGAATAGAGACCAGGCCAAACGCCTCCTTTGCAGACAGCAGGGGAGACCTCTGGTTCGGGACCTCCAATGGTGCTATAAGGCTCAGCCCATCAAAGCTGCCCCCGGTAATGACGGAACCGGCGACGCACATATGGAGGACGCTGGTTAACTACGAGACTTTTCCGATGTATGACGGCATAGAACTGTCACACATACAGAACAGGATCATCTTTGATTTTCTGAGTATCTGCCTGGTCAACCCTGAGATGGTAAGGTACCAGTTCATGCTGGTGGGCTCCGATAACGACTGGGTCACCACCGATCAGACCAGGGCCATGTATTCGTCGCTTAGTCCGGGCAGGTACGTGTTCAGAGTGCGTGCCTCAAATAACTACGGCTACTGGAACGAGGAGCCGGTGGAGCTCTCCTTCTCCATCAGGCTCCCGGTTTACCAGACCCCCTGGTTCATACTGCTGTGCATTACGGCTCTTGTTGCAGCCATCTACCTGTACATCAGCCTGAGAGAACGGAACCTGCGCATGGAGAAGGAACTGCTAGAGAAAATGGTCGAGGAGAGGACTGAGGAGGTCGTCACCAAGAGTATTGAGCTTGAGGAGAGGAGCAGGGATACCACCGCCAGCATAAGGTATGCCGAAAGGATACAGGCCGCGATGCTTCCTCCCGAGAATTTCTTCAATGACACCTTTGTGCTCTTCATGCCAAAGGATATTGTCAGCGGCGACTTCTACTGGATGCATGACAGCGGGTTCAAACAGTATATTGCCGCGGTTGACTGTACCGGACACGGCGTTCCGGGCGCTTTCATGTCAATCATAGGTCATAATTCACTGAACAAGATAGTGCGGGAGAGTGGCATCAGCAGGCCATCAGAGATCCTTGACCACCTGAACATTGAGGTTGTCCATGCCCTGCTCCAGCGGAGCGAAAAGGCTGTACGTGACGGAATGGATATCTCGCTTGTCTCCTATGACATACTGGAGCATGAGGTGGAGTTCGCAGGAGCCTATCAGCCCCTTTATCATGTAAGGGAGGGAAGGGTGACAATCTACAGGGCTGACAGATTCCCGATAGGCATGATTGACGGTCAGGCAAAGAAAATCTTCACCAACCGCAAGGTTGATGTGATCAAGGGCGACATGCTTTATATCTTCACCGACGGATTTGCCGACCAGTTCGGTGGTGAGGAGGAGAAAAAGTTCAAGACCATAAATATAAGGTCTATCCTTGCTCAGATCTACATGCTGCCTGTTGACGAACAGAAGCGTAGGCTGGAGGGTGCCATCCGCGACTGGATGGGAGATGTGCCGCAGGTAGATGACATCCTGTTCATCGGAACCAGGATACCGTAGACTAAATCCTTGCTATAACTTTCGGATCAGCATGCCAGCCGGTATAGTTCAGTATGGCCGGTATCACCTCTTCTGCAGTGGTGACGATCTGCCATATGTCCTTGTGCTCCAGCCTCATGAAGTGACCTCTGACCATATGATCAAAGAACTCAATCAGATGGTCATAGAAACCGTTGGTGTTTACTATTATGATCGGCTTGTTGAATTGCCCCAGTTGTTTAAGGGTGATCACCTCTGTCAGCTCCTCCAGGGTTCCTACTCCGCCCGGCAGAGCCACCGCGGCATCAGACATGGCGAAGATGGTTTTCTTCCTCTCAGACATGTCCGGGGTGATGACCATATCCTTTACACCGGAATGTCCCCAGCCCTCATCCATCATGAAGCCCGGTATGACACCCGTGACGGTGCCTCCACCGGCCATGATGGCGTCGGCAAAGATACCCATGAGTCCGATACCGCCACCACCGAAGATGGCGTGCACCCCCTCGCGGGCAAATACGGTACCGAGATCCCCGGCAACCTTATTATATGCAACATCAATACGACTGCTGGAGGCCGCAAAAACACATACATTCATTTGATAATCAGAGTAGCGGGGTGAGCTTGGCTTCGAAAGCTGACCTGGCCGCAGCACCTACCTGCTTGTCTACTACCTCGCCTCCTTTGAAATAGAGCACTGTGGGGATATTCCTGATATTGAATCTCCTGGCAACATCAGGAGAGCTGTCTACGTCACACTTTACGACAAGCGCCTTGTCTTTATATGCTTCTCCGATCTGTTCAATATACGGAGCAATCATCCTGCATGGTCCGCACCATTCAGCCCAGAAATCCACAATTACGGGTTTGTCTGATTTCAAAACAACCTCATCAAAATTCTTGTCGTTAACTTGTTGTGCCATAGTGTTATAATTTATTTCGATCTGTTCGGTCTGACTTTGCAAATATACCTAATTAACTTTGAAATCGAGCTCCGGATTATCTTCAAGCCATCCCAACAGCTCATTTGTTATGCCAGTCTTGATTGTGCGCGAGAAGAGCGGAACGGTGATTTTATCGTCGTGATCTATTAACAGGAATTTCAGCGCTTTGTTTCCGGGATTCTCCGAGATGATTGTCTTTAGGTTCTTAATAAACTCAGGATTAATTAGTTCCGCTTTAAGTTTAATTGTTATGGAGGTGATAAGGTCATTCCTTACCTCAGAGAGAAGATGTATCTCCTTAATTCTGAGTTCAAGTTCTTCAGGGTTAAAATGTCTCCCCTGTACTTTCCCCTTCACTAAAAGCTGGTAGTCGGTGTTGAAGAAATTGCTGAACGCTACATAATCCTTATCGAACAGCAGGAATGAGAATGAGTCGGTATAGTCCTGAAGGGTAAAGCCCCCGAACGGCTTGCCGTTCTTGGTGACACCGCTTCTTGTCTCGGTGACGATTCCTGCCACGCATACTTCACGGTTTGCAAACTCGCTCAGGTTCTGCAGGTCGGCAAGGGTGGCATTGCAGAAGGTGTTAATCTCCAGACGGAAGTCGTCAAGCGGATGGGAGGAAAGATATATTCCAATCACCTGCTTCTCCTTGTTAAGCTTCTCCAGTTTTGTCCAGTCGGGGCATGGTGCCGGCTCCGGCTTCACAAGCTCAAATCCTCCGGCTTCGCCGAAGAGCGATTGCTGGCTGCTGTTGCGTATGTTCTTCACGCTGCTGCCGTAGCGTATGAGGCTCTCGAGGAAGCTCGTTCCTTTCGCGTCGGCCGAGAAGTACTGTGCCCTGGTCATGCCTGGCAGTCCGTCGAGTGCGCCGGAGACAACCATTGCCTCAAGCATCTTCTTGTTGACGGTGTTCATGTTCACCCTCTCAGCGAGGTCATAGATGTCTTTGTAGGGGCCGTTCTTCTCCCGCTCTTCTATCAGGTGAAGGACTGCGTTCTCCCCCACGCCCTTGATGGCGCCAAGTCCGAACCTGATGTTACCGTTGCGGTTGACGGTGAACTGCAGGAGGCTCTCGTTCACATCGGGGCCCAGCACCTCCATGCCCATCCGTTTGGTCTCCTCCATCATCACGGTGATCTTCTTGATGTCACTGATGTTGCGGCTGAGGACGGCGGCCATGAACTCTGCCGGGTAATTAGCCTTTAGGTAACCGGTCTGGTATGCTATCAGGGCGTAGCAGGTGGAGTGCGACTTATTGAAA
>DCSU01000166.1:0-1591 GCA_002325785.1 Bacteroidales bacterium UBA1458
ATCCGCCAGCCGGCGGATGCGGGATTGAGGTTCCTCCCCGATCCGCCAGCCGGCGGATGCGGGACTCCGCCTGTGTCGGAGCCTCAAACTGCCGACTATTGCCATGAAAGAGTTTTTGCCGGTGTTACGTAATCAGCGTGTAACGTGTAATATCTTATTGCTTCTGTCCCGGATAGGTCTTTGGAATAAATAGAGGTACATGCATGAAGGTGAGGCCGTCAAACAGACCGCGATCGCTGAGTTTCAGACGGGGAATCACGAGCAGCGCCATGAAGGAGAGTGTCATGTATGGTGCATCAAGGTGGCATCCGAAGCTTTTTACAGTCTCCGATAAACGCTCATAACGCGACGCCATCGCCGTTACAGGCATATCTGACATGATCCCGGCAATCGGGAGTTTGAGGATATCTGTGCCATCATCGGACACGGCTGACATGCCACCTTCTGCTTCAACTATCAGGTTAATGGCAGCAACAATATCGCGGTCGTTAGTTCCCACGGCAATAATATTATGGCTGTCGTGCGCCACGGATGATGCCATGGCGCCTCTCTTTAGGCCAAAACCCTTAATAAAGCCTACTGCCGGAGGCTTGTCGTTGTATCTCTCCTTGACAACAATTTTAAGCAGATCCTCCTCCGGACGAGGAATAACGAACTGGTCGTCACCCGCCGGCATCTCCCCGCACCCGGTTGCCAGGGAACCATTTTCAGCCACGATGACGCGTATTTTTCCGCCCTCGTTGGGGACGCGTATCTCATCAGTAAGCAGTCGGGTACATTTAAATCTGTTTATTTTTTTTATCTCCCCGGGACTAAACAGTGCCCTGTTTCCGTCATAGACCAGCTGGCCATCGATCCATGTCTGCAGCACGTTCATTTTAGAAGGTTCATCCACCACAATGAAATCGGCCGGGTCACCCACACGAAGTAATCCTGATGCAATTCCGTAATGTTCCACTGTGTTAACAGAGGCAGCCCGCATCACATTAAAAATATCATAACCCATTCCGATCAATCTCGCCACGATTTTATTAATATGACCTTTTGCCAGTGTCTCCGGGTGCAGGTCGTCAGTACAGAGCATCACCTTTTCAGGATAATAGTTAAGGAGCGGTGCCAATACCTCGAGGTTTTTTGCAGCGCTTCCCTCCCTTATAAGTATCTTCATTCCGCCTGAAATCTTCTCCAGGGCCTCTTCGAGTGATGTGCATTCGTGATCGGTTGAGATTCCCGAGTTTATATATTTCTTTAATTCCTCTCCTGTCAGTCCTGGAGCATGTCCGTCTACCGGCACTCCTGCTTTTTTAGCAGCTTCAAGCTTTCTGTGAACCTCGCCATCGTCATATATTACTCCCGGAAAATTCATCATCTCACCCAGGAAACCAACCCGTTTATCCTGGAGAAGTTCTGCAATATCCTCCGCTCCTATTCTTGCTCCGGCGCTTTCCGAAGATGTTGCCGGCACGCACGAAGGAGCACCGAAAAGCATCCTTACAGGTACGGTTTCTGCGTTATCAAGCATGAATCGCACTCCCTCCTTACCCATAACATTGGCAATTTCATGCGGATCAGCAACAACGGCCACTGTCCC
>DCSU01000166.1:1620-10570 GCA_002325785.1 Bacteroidales bacterium UBA1458
GGTAAAATAAACAGATCGGGACTTTCTTTATTCTCTTCTATTTTTTCAATCTTACCGGCTGTAATAGTAATGGTGCCGGGATAAATGCGCCTCTGGTGCAGATCAATAATTTTTCCTGAAACTTTCATAGTATAGAACAAAAAAAGTGTTCCACGTGGAACACTTTGGTTTACCTGCCGATATACATGAAAAGGATAGAGACATCAGATGTTGAGACGCCGCTGATCCTCGATGCCTGACCGATAGTGCCCGGTCTGATCTTAGAAAGCTTTTGCCGTCCTTCAGTGGAAATTGACGCCAGCTCGTCGTAGTCAATGTCATCCGGAATTTTAAGATCCTCAAGCCGCTTTATTTTGTCCGCCACGCCCCTCTCCCTTTCAAGATAGCCTGAATACTTTATCCTGATTTCTGCTGCTTCAATAATCTCTCTTCTTCTTGAGGCTTGATTATGAAGCAGGGATTCCGATTCCTTAATTCTCTCAAGTAGCTCCTCAAGTCCTACCTGTGGTCTTGTTGCAATGTTCAGGGCCTTTATTTTCTGATTAATTTCAGAGGTGCCCCTTTCCGCCAGAAACGAATTAATCTCATCAGGTGAAATACTGTAACTTTTAAGGAACTCGATGATCTTCTCTGCCAGACTGTATTTCTCCTCCAGTCTATTCATCCTCTCCTTACCGGCTGTTCCCAGCAAAAATGCTTTTGGCGTCAGCCTCTCGTCTGCATTGTCCTGTCTCAACAAAATCCTGTACTCTGCCCTTGATGTAAACATCCGGTATGGCTCGTCAACACCTTTCGTTACCAGGTCATCTATCAGTACTCCGATGTATGCCTCATCACGATTTAGGATAAACTCATCCTTCCCCCTCATTTTAAGAACCGCATTTATTCCGGCCATCAATCCCTGTGCACCGGCTTCCTCGTAACCGGTCGTGCCGTTAATCTGTCCTGCAAAATAGAGCCCGCTTACCCTTTTCGTTTCAAGAGTATGTTTAAGCTGCGTTGGCTGGAAGAAATCATATTCAATTGCATATCCAGGCCTGTATATTACAACATTCTCAAGGCCCCGTACCTGCTGAAGCGCCTTAAGCTGTGTTTCAAGCGTGAGGCTGCTTGCAAACCCGTTTATATAGTATTCATTGGTATCCCATCCTTCCGGTTCCAGGAAAAGCTGGTGTGATTCCTTATCAGCGAATGTAACTACCTTATCTTCCACACTGGGACAGTAACGTGGTCCCCTTCCTTTGATCCTTCCTGTAAATAGAGGAGAAAAATTCAATCCTGCCCTAAGCACCTTATGAGCCTCCTCGTTTGTATGGGTAATAAAGCAACTTCGCTCATCATTAATAGAAACCCTGTCATGAAGGTAAGAGAAGCACCTTCCTTCACCATCGCCTTTTTGTTCAACCATCTTCCCGAATTCCACACTCCTGCCGTCAACCCTGGCGCTGGTACCGGTCTTAAGCCTTTCAACGCTGAACCCGGCCTCCCTTAACTGATCACTTATCCCTTTTGAAGCTCCATCACCGGATCTTCCTCCGGCCATTGTATTAAATCCCACATGCATCAGGCCGTTCAGAAAGGTGCCGTTAGTAAGAATTACAGAGTCTGCCCGGAACTCAGTACCAAAGGTAGTTGTCACCCCACGCACTATGTCATTCTCTATTATCAGTCCGTTTGCCTGCTCCTGCCATATATTTAGATTTTCTGTTCCCTCCAGCGCTTTCCTCCACTCGCGACTAAACAGCATCCGGTCACACTGTGCTCTCGGGCTCCACATGGCGGGGCCTTTGCTTTGATTAAGCATCCTGAATTGAATCATAGTGCGGTCAGTAATGATGCCAGACATGCCACCAAGTGCATCTATCTCCCTTACTATCTGTCCTTTAGCTATACCACCCATAGCTGGATTACATGACATCTGGGCCAGTTTTGTCATGTCCATGGTTACGAGCAGTGTTTTTGCTCCCATAGTAGCAGCAATGTACGCTGCCTCACAGCCAGCATGACCGCCGCCTACAACAATTATATCATATTTGAAGTTCATTCGGCATATGATAAGGCCAGATACATCTCCTCCATCTCTGACATCCTCCTCTTCTCCTCCGCTGTTCTGTCATCATATCCGCATAAATGCAGGAAGCCATGAAATATAACTCTCTTCATTTCTGAGATGGCAGAGACACCAAATTTCTCCGCATTCTCCCTGACCCTCTCTGCACTTATGTAAATTTCTCCGTTTACTGTTTTACCACTGTTGTAGTCAAAAGTGATAATGTCAGTATAATAATTGTGTCCGAGAAACTCATTATTGATTTCGTAAACTTTGTCATCACTGGTAATGATCACATCCACCACACCACCTTTCATACCCGCATTACTGACAATCCGGTTTACTACTTTCTTTATCATCCTGCTTTCACGCAGCCTGAATTTTTCAATATCGTAGTGAAAGTTTATTTTCAAGATATCAGTACCTGAAATGCATTTTTACCTCATTGCCTGAATCATTGTACTCAATTGCATCAGCAAGACTCCGCATAATAAACACTCCGCGACCATGAAGGTTTTCAATATTTGCCGGGTCAGTCGGATCAGGAAGGGAATTATACATGAATCCTTCACCCTCATCTGTTACTGTAACGTCAAACATATTTCCGTCAGCAGTAAAGTTAACCGTCACCATCTTTCTGACGTCTCCCTTATTTCCGTGCAGAATAGCGTTATTAACCGCTTCAACCGTTGAAATCAATATCTTTCCGTAAACCTCATCCGGAATACCAAGCTTTTTTGATAATGTATCAACCAGCGTCTCTACAACGCGCAGCTTTTCAATGTCTGAATTTATAGTAATGCTTTCCATCCTAATTCCCTATCTATTTTTAAACTGACAGGGCTTCTATTTTGTTGCAAAATTTAGTCATTTTTTTAACAGCCACAGTTCAGGGTCAAGCTTTTTCTTTTCTTCGTAGATCATAAATTTTAGAACAGACTTCCCTCCGTTGACATTGTCGAGGTAAACATCACCAAGGTCCTGGCCTATTGAAACACTGTTGCCCGCCTTTACCCTGACATTAACAAGGTTCTGGTAAACAGTCAGATATTTCCCGTGCCTGATAATTACAGCCATATTGGCACCTGAGATCGCAAAAACCCTTACAACCTCTCCCTTAAAGACTGATTTCGCTTTAGTAGCACCACCGGAAGTCAGCTCAATACCAATGTTGTCTTCAGTCACATTTTTTAGAACCGGATGTTTCTGCAGACCGAAGTGACTCGTGATAATGCCCTTTTCTACAGGCCATGGCAGACGGCCACGGTTTTCCCCGAACGATTCTCCTATTATCTTCATTTCACTGCTCATCGGGGTCTTCACACTTTTCTGTCTCTCCTCCTCAATAAGCCGTTCAATTTCCTTCACTATCTGCCTTGCAATACGTCTCTTCTCATCAAGCTCCTGTTTCAGCTGTTTCTCTTTCCGGCTAAGTGTTGTCACAAGCCTCTCCTTTTTATCCTGCTCATCGCGTAGCAGCTGTTTCTGCCTTACCTCTTTATTCTTCAGATCATTAATGTTCTTTCTATCACTCTCGAGCCTTTCCTTGGTTCCCTGGAGTTCGTCATATATAGTCTCGATAGTTTCGGTCTCATTTCTCCTGTACCTGGCAACCTGCTGAATATACTTAAGCCTTTTATAGCCCTGGTTAAAGTCAGCTGAAGAGAGTATAAACGCGACCGCCGGAGTGCCTTTAGTGGCTTTATGGGCGCTGATTATAGAATTTGCATACTCATTCTTCAGGTTAGTCAGGTCTTGTTCCAGCATCTCTGTGGCAAGCCTGTTCAGTGAGATACGGTATTCAAGCAGGCCAATCTCCTCACCATATTCATTTATCAGCTTTTCCCTCAGATTCAATTTCTTCCCTATAACCCTCAGCTCATTCAGGTTCTCATTCTTTTGGGTAGCTGTTGTTTTAAGCATCCTGTCAACATATTCAATCTCCTGCAGGTTCTTCTTCCGCAGCTCCTCCAGCTCGGCTCTCGATTGCCCGGACAGTCCTGTAACCACGGTAAGGCAAAGAAAAAATACTAACATTGCACTTCTCATAAACTGCTTCTCTTATATGAAGGCAAAGCGAACTCAATGTCAGTATCGTACACTGTTTCAAGCTCCTCTATGCTCAGTTTCACGTGGAACATCCGTTTCTTTTCATGCATCAGTATCCTCGATGCATACCGTCCTTCACCACTCGTGCGAAACTCACTAAAGTCCAGAGTAATCTCATGTTCTGTATTTTCCGACGATATACGCTCTCCGCACACCTTCATCTCATCAGGGCATATGCGAACTTCCCTCTCAAAGTCCTCATCTGTAGTCGATACGATCAATCCCCCTCCTGCCACCGGTTTAAAGTCATGTCCATCTGACACCGGTAGATCTCCGAAGATAATTTCCATGAAATCCTCCGGCATGCCATGCCTTTTAAGTACTTCCTCTTTTTTACCTATATAGACCGTTCTGTTAATCCGGTCAATTGCGGCAATATCATCTCCCACAGCAAGGAGTCTTATCAGTTCTATCCCCAGCGGACCCCTGACAGATGCATAAAAATCACCTTTGCTGTTAAGCCTGGCAGTCAGTCCGAAGCTTCCGTCAATCTCTGTACCATCCAGTTCTATTCTACCCCGCCTGATTACAAATCCTTTGTCAGTAATATTATTATCAGCTACTGTTCGAATCATTGACACGTAATCGGCTTCAGCTACGACAACTCCGCCCTCAGCGGTTTTCCTTTTCCTGGCAGCCGAGCAGCCTCCAAGCAGCATAATGAGCAGGACCACCGACCCTGTAATGATTATCTGACGCATTTTCTTATCTCCTCTTCAAGGTAACTTTTTGTATTGTCCTTATCCAGCGCTTCCCTCCAGTATTCAACAGCCTCACTGCACTTTCCCATAGCGCTTAGTATGTATCCCATGTGCTCCAGGATCTCAGGATCTCTTTCGCCCTCTTTTTCAAATATCCTCAACATGGTCTTATGAGCCTCCCGGTAGCGTCCAAGTTTAAAAAGCACCCAGGCGTACGTATCGATATAGGTTTCATTGTCTCCCTCTTTCGCCATAACCGTCTCAGCCATCTTAAGGGCCTTCTTCATGTCGCGGTCACCCTCGGCAAGAAAATATGCATAGTTATTTAGAATCAGCGGCTCTTCCGGAGATATTTTTAGTGCCTCCTCATAAAATCCGTATGAGCTGTCGAAATCCTTCATCCTGTACTTAAGGTCGCCCATCATCGAGAGTACCTGCACCCTAAGTTCATCACTGTTCCCGGCCAGTATAAGTGCTTTTTGCAGCTCGCTATCGGCTGTCTCATACTCTTTCAGCTCCATGGCAGCAATAGCATAATAAACTTTGCCGAGTATGCTTCGGTTATTTTCACGTGCATATACAGAAGCAAGGTTGAATAATTTGCGGTATTCACGCCTATCAGCATAAAGCAGTATGAGTCTTTCAGAGAAGTAAAACCCTGGTTTTATATTTGTCAGAAGCTCCTCATATCGAATAATCGCTTCATCCTTCCTGCCTGCTGTTTCATACATGCCAGGCCTCATGGCGAGTATCTCCTCATCTTCAGGGTACCTCGTTTCAAGTATCTTAAGGCTCTTTTCGAGCGAACCTGAATTCTCGATTACATATGCCGTATCACTCAGCAGCCTTCCGGCCACGGCAATCTTTCTTTCCCTCTCGACGATTTCGCTTTCAAATACATTGTCAAGGAAAGCAGTAATTCCGGAATATTCCTTCTTATAGACAAGATTCATAAGATAAAGTAGTTGTGATTCGATGTCTCCCGGATTCTTTGCAATGATTTCCTTATAAATGCTGTCGCTCTTCTCCTTTTTGCCATCCTCAAAATAGATGTCGGCCAGTAGGGCTTTATAACGCATCTCGTCCGGCTGCTTTTCTATAAGCTTCTTCGTCCTTGCAGCTGCCTCACTCATCTCCCCCTTCATTATCAGACCAGATATCATCATCAGGAACATGTCATCATTCAGTGCTCCTTCGTTATTAAGAACCCTGAACAGCGAATCAGCCTTATCTACCTCACCCTTTTCAGCATATAGTCCTGCAAGGATTGTGTTAATCTCCACTGCACGGCTGTCAGCCTCGAGTGCTCTGCTAAAATAAACCAGTGCAGAATCTTTCTGTTGATACTGAGTAAACAGAGACCCGCTGGCCAGCTGGTACCAGTAGTTTTCCGGCTCAAGCCGGGCTGCAGTTGAGGCATATGCCATCGATTTCTCCGCCAGACCTGCAGCTGAATAAATCTGCGCCAGCTCAAAATAGGGCACAGCACGTTGTCGGTCTGTTTCAATACACTTCTCGAACAGACCAGCAGCTTCATTAATGTCACCCACATACTTCTGCCGCAGGGCTTCTGCCAGCAGATATTCATAGCGTCCGTCACTCTTATCAGTTTTGCCTTTAAAATCTGTATTGGTAACAGCCTTATGAGTGCAAGCGGTTGCAAGCACCATCAAAAAAACCAATATTTCTCTCTTTCTCATTTCTTCCCTGAATGGCCGAAACCGCCGGCTCCCCTGTTTGTCGTATTAATTTCTTGCGCCTCAATCAATTCAGCTTTTTCGTGTCGCCCTATCACCATCTGAGCTATTCGATCTCCGTCATTAACAGTAAAAGCGGTATCAGAAAGATTGACCAGTATCACCCCTATCTCTCCCCGGTAATCCGCATCAATTGTTCCCGGTGAATTCAGAACCGTGATTCCGTGCTTTAATGCCAGGCCGCTTCTTGGCCGTACCTGGGCCTCATATCCAACGGGCAGTTCTATGAATAGTCCGGTTGGAATCAGCTTCCGCTCCAGTGGACTCAGCGTTACCGGCTCTGCTGTAAAGGCCCTGAGGTCCATCCCTGCGGAATGTTCCGTTTCATAGGCAGGCAGCCTGTGTGACGACTTATTAACTATCCTGATCTTCATTATCCTCTCTTAAACATTAACGTAAAGAATTGATCTTTGATCTCTGCCGCCGCAAAGAAAATCATAATCAGCACAGTATCAATCACAATGTTAACAATATCATTCTCCCCAGCCAGGAGTCCGGAAACAACCAGAAGGCCAACCGCAAGTGCTATATACAGTATTATCTTCACCGTCTCATACTTCACCGGGTAAATCTTCTGTCCTACGAAGTATGATACCAGCACCATAGACAAGTAGCATGCCACATGGCCCCAGGCGGCAGCAATATAACCGTATACAGGTACGAAAACCAGGTTTACTGTCACCGTTACCACTGCCCCGATTATGGTTATCCAGGCTCCGTAAATGGTCTTGTCATCAACCTTGTACCAGATACTCTGATTGATGAATATGCCCAGCAGAAGATATCCCATGCTCACGATAGGGACAACTATCAGAGATTCCCTGAACACTGGTCCTATTATGATCTGCAGAGCTTCGATATAAAGATTTATCCCCAGAAACAGTATCAATGCCGTGATCACAAAATACTTCATGGTTACCGCATAGGTCTCTTTGGCATTACTGTTACCGGCCCTTTCGAAAAAAAATGGCTCAGCCGCAAAGCGATACATTTGTATGAATAGCGACATCAGAACTCCAACTTTGAACCCCGCACCGTACAGTCCTACTGTTGCAAGACCCTCAGCCCCACCGATCAGTCTACGCAGAAGGATCTTGTCAAGCACCTCATTCAGTGACCCGGCCATACCGCCAATCAGCAGTGGCCAGCTGTAGGCCAGCATCTTTCCGAGCAGCTTCCGGTCGAAGACGGGACGTATCTTCAGCATGAAGGGCAGGAGGCATACCAGCGTAAAGGCAGACCCTGCCAGGTTGGCCACAAATACATAGCCTACCTGAAATTCCGGGTTATATATTCTTAGTATCCAGGTGCTTCCTTTTCCAACCAGTTCCGGCGCTGCCTTCAGAAAGAAAAAAACCGTGACCATGGTTACGGCAACATTAATAATCTTCAGGATGCTGAATGTTACAGGCTTGTTGTTGTTCCTAAGCCAGGCGAACGGGATAGCCGAGAAGGCGTCGATAGCGACGATCCAGGCAAACATCCTGATATATTCGGGATGTTCACCGTAACCGAGCGAACCGGAGATGGGTTTAATAAACAGTGAAGCTGCCAGAATGAAGAGGAGCGAGGTTGTGAAGAGGCTGATAATGGCTGTGCCGTAAACTTTTTCAGCAGGAGCCTTCTTCCCGGCAAAACGGAAGTAGGTCGTCTCCATCCCGTAGGTCAGGATGACCAGCGCCAGAACCATCCAGGCATAGATCTCCGTGACTACGCCATACTGCTCACGCCCGAAAATGTAAGTGTAGAAAGGGGTGAGCAGAGCATAGTTCAGAAATCGCGGAACAACGGTTCCGAAGCCGTAAATGACAGTCTGGCCTGCAAGCTTGCGTATATCGTTCATGCTTAACTCTTACTGCAAATATATATCTTTGTCATTCGTAAATTAAAAGAAAATGAGGACTTCATTACGTTTGTCACTGACCCTGGTTGCCGCGCTTCTGATTGCAGGATGCGCATCAGGCGACAAAAAAGGCGTCCGCGCCGAGATCAAAACCACCGAAGGGGATATTGTCATTTCTCTCTCTGATCTGACCCCGCTGCACCGTGATAACTTCATAAAGCTTGCAGAGAGCGGCTTTTATGACGGAGTAACATTTCACCGCGTGATAAAGGAATTCATGATCCAGACCGGAGACGGATCAACCAGACAGGATTCCTCGCGTATCAGCGATGATTATACTATACCTGCCGAGATAAACGATTCGCTCTTTCACAAGAGAGGCGTTGTTGCCGCAGCCCGCATGGGTGATGACGTGAACCCTGAGAGGAACTCCTCAGGAACACAGTTTTATATTGTCCAGGGAAAAGTTTATAACGATGAAGACCTTGCT
>DCSU01000166.1:10597-21182 GCA_002325785.1 Bacteroidales bacterium UBA1458
GCTGCGGATAGTGCTGCGCCAGTCTCAGATGACGTCATACAACAGAATGCCATCATAAGGGCTTATGAAGATATGGAAGCAGCAGGGCCGTTTGTCATGCCTGATATCCGCAGCAATGCCTATAAGACCATTGGCGGTACACCTTTCCTCGACGGCGCCTATACTGTTTTCGGTGAAGTGCTTGAGGGTATGGAAGTTGTAGATGCCATCGCAGCGACAGCCACTGACGCCACAGATAAACCGGTGCAGGACATCAGGATCCTGAAGGTCAGAATCATAAAATAATTTTCACCTACAGAAATGAAGGAGAGTATTGCAGAATTAAGGAGTGAGGTTGATGCTTTTCAGATCACAGGTGAAGCTGATCTTGAGCAGTTCAGGATCGCCTACCTGAGCAAGAAGGGGCAGATCTCAACTCTTTTTGAGGGTTTCAGAGAAATTCCTCCCGAGGCAAAGAAGGAAACCGGACAGCTGCTTAATGAACTGAAACAGTTAGCAACTGAAAAATACAATGAATTCAGGGAGCGCCTCTCGATGGCAGAAGCCGTGCATTCAGGCGTTGACCTTACCATGCCGTCATACCCGATGAAGGAGGGAACACGTCATCCGATATCCATAGTCCGTAATGAGATAATAGACATCTTCAGCCGGATTGGCTTCACCGTCTCGGAAGGACCGGAGATAGAGGATGACAATCATGTATTCACTATGCTAAATTTTGCAGGAGACCACCCGGCTCGTGACATGCAGGATACCTTTTACATTGAGAAAAAATCCGGGTCTGAGTCCGATCCGCATGATGTATTGCTTCGCACTCACACATCGTCAGTGCAGGTCAGGGTGATGGAGACGCAGAAACCACCTATACGTACAATCTCTCCCGGCAGAGTCTTCCGCAATGAGGCTGTCTCTGCGCGGGCGCACTGTATCTTTCACCAGGTTGAAGGTCTGTATGTTGCTGAAAATGTATCATTTGCCGACCTGAAGCAGACGCTCTTGTACTTTGCAACAGAGCTTTTCGGAGAGGGCGTGAATATCAGGCTAAGACCCTCTTTCTTCCCCTTTACGGAGCCCTCCGCTGAGATGGACATAAGCTGCAACATCTGTGGAGGAAAGGGCTGTAACGTATGTAAAGGCACAGGCTGGCTTGAGCTGCTGGGATGCGGCATGGTTGACCCCAATGTGCTTGATGCTTGCGGCATTGACCATGTTAAATATACAGGATATGCCTTCGGAATGGGAATTGAGCGTGCCGCGATGCTTAAATACGGCGTCAATGACCTGAGGCTCTACTTCGAAAACGACATACGTTTCCTCAACCAGTTCAGGACTGAAATTTTATGATATTAGTGTTTTAATCCTCACCTTTGTCAACTTAACATCCAGAGTAATGAAACAGCATGACTATACCATAGCATTCTGTGATAAATGCGCTTTTGAAACAAACTCCGTATTTCGTTTCCTGACAAGGGATGAGACCGACAGGCTAAATTTTGAGAAGGATTTCAGGCGTTACAGGAGAGGTGATATTCTTTACCATGAGGGCAACCGCATCAGTGGTTTCTATTGCATTAACTCAGGCATTATCAAAGTCTTCAAGACCGGTGTTGACGGCAAGGAACAGATCATCCGCTTTGCCCGCAAGGGAGAGATAATTGCCTACAGGTCAGTGCTCAGTAACGAGCCTGCATGTACCTCTGCCAAGGTAATTGAGGACTGCCAGGTATGTTTCATTCCATCCGAGCTGCTTATACAGTTTGTAAAGACCAATCCGGCTTTTGCCTTTGAGATAGTCAAACTGACCTGTCATGAGCTGGCAGAGGCCAACTCATATATCACCGATATTGCCCAGAAGACTGTCAGGGAGAGGGTGGCAGAGGTGCTTCTCAACCTGGTCAAGGACTTCGGTCTCGATGAGCAGAAATATCTGCGCATCTCACTAACGCGCGAGGAGCTGGCCAATATCGTAGGCACAGCTACCGAATCTGTTATAAGGCTTCTTTCAGAATTCAAGAGCGATAAACTCATTGAGCTCAACGGCCGCAAGATCAGGATAATGGACCTGAAGGGTCTTGAAAAGATAAGTTCCTGATTTTCTGCATATTTTACTGATCAGAAGAGAGTTTCTTCCCTTCCCTTTACTATTCCCAGGTGACGGTAGGCCGTCTCCGTTGCCTCTCGTCCGCGTGGAGTACGTTTGATATATCCCTCTTTTATCAGGAATGGTTCATAGACCTCTTCTATGGTCCCGCTCTCTTCACCCACCGCTGTTGCTACGTTGCTTAGTCCCACCGGGCCACCCTTGAATTTTTCGATGATAGTACGAAGGATACGATTATCCATCTCATCAAGGCCGTGTTTGTCTATGTTCAGTGCCTCCAGGCTGTAGCGTGTTATCGCGAGGTCTATTGACCCGGTGCCCTTTACCTGTGCAAAGTCGCGAACCCTTCTGAGAAGTGCGTTGGCGATCCTTGGCGTGCCGCGACTGCGTGATGCTATCTCGTGGGCTGCAACATCGTCAATGTTTATATTCAGGATTTGTGCCGAACGCCTGACAATACCCTTAAGCACCGGTGTGTCATAATATTCCAGGTGAAATTTGATGCCGAAGCGGGCACGGAGTGGGCTTGTAAGAAGCCCGCTGCGTGTGGTTGCTCCTATCAGGGTGAATGGATTCAGTTTCAGCTGAACGGAACGGGCACCGGGGCCCTTGTCAATCATTATGTCAATCTGATAATCCTCCATCGCCGAATAGAGATACTCCTCAACTATCGGGCTCAGGCGGTGTATCTCATCTATAAAGAGAACATCTCCTTCGTCAAGGCTGGTGAGCAGTCCGGCCAGATCACCGGGTTTATCGAGCACCGGACCTGAAGTGACCTTCAGCTTCACCATCATCTCGTTGGAGATGATTGCAGCAAGGGTGGTCTTGCCTAGTCCCGGTGGACCGTGAAGCAGCACATGATCAAGAGCCTCGCCTCGCTGACGGGCAGCAGTGACAAAGACGCTCAGGTTGTCTGTGATGCGCTGCTGGCCCTTGAAATCAGCGAAAGAGAGCGGGCGCAGCTGTTTCTCAAGCTCCGCATCTCCCGCGAGGGTTATCTCTTTTCTCAGATTAAACTGCTCGCTCATTTCTCATGTCATTTGATGCGCCTGACGCTGCTCTCCGGAAGATTTACAGCTACCCCGTTGATGCTTGTCTCTACATCATCGCGATAAGTGATGGTGAGTATCACTTCACCAATCTCGTTATACTTTTTCCATGTCCTTGTCCGTAGTCCGCTTTTGTAGTACCGGTCTTCCTTTGGCCTTCCGTTGTCATAATAGAGCAGGTGATGACCTTCCGGATTACCTTGTTTGTAATCGCCGCGGAACCTGATTTTTCCGTTCGGATAGTACGACTTCCATTCACCGTCACGGAGGCCAAGAAGGTATGTTCCCTCCTCAGTGTTGTCACCCGTGGTGATCTTCCATTCGCCGTTTCTCTCTCCGTCGGCGTAGGTTCCCTGGGCAATTATCTCACCTGTCCTTGTATATTCGGTATACATACCGTCTCTCCGTCCCTGGTAATAGTCCTCTTCCCTAAGCAGTTCCCCGTCAGGATAGTACCAGCGCCAGGTGCCATCAATGCGCCCGTTGCTGTATGAACCAGCCTGCTCGAGCTTCCCGGATGGATTATAAAACTTCCACATACCCGTACGCCTGCTCTCAGTGTATGCCCCTTCCGCTATAACGCTTCCGGAAGATGAATAATCTTTCCATGGACCCTTGCGGTTGCCCTCTTCATCAACAATACCTTCAGAGATAAGTAATCCGTTGTCATTGTATATGCGGGAGTTTTTCACTGTCCCGTCAGGGTTATACTCACGGTGTATACCTACAGGTGTGCCCTCGCGGAATGGACCTGAATAGACCAGCTTCCCTGAGTCGTCATACCTGTTTTGAATATCAATCTCAGCGCTGTTGTCGATATCTGTCCCGGTAACTTTTCCGTTCTCATAAAGAAGGGTAACCAGCAACCTGCCCCTTTCATCATACTCCTTATAATAGCCGTGGAGCTGGTCATCGCGGTAGTTCCTTTCTGTTTTAAGGCCTCCTCCGGGATAAAATTCGAGCCACTCTCCCTGCTTTAGTCCTGAGGCATCTGTATGGTTTATCCGTTCCCTGCTGATAAGAAAATCATTGTTGTATTCCAGCAGAGTGATGATCTTTCCCTCGAGGTCATATTCACGTGACAGCCCGTCTTTTTTGCCGTTCACATAGGGGATCGTCTGTTTTGTCTTGCCGTCAGGATAGAAAATGCGTGCTGTTCCCTCTTTCTTGTCACCGGCGTACAGTTCAGATGACTGGATATACAACCCGTGCACCGGATCTTTCAGGTATCTCAGGTGGTATCCGTTTCTCTTTCCCAGGAGATAGCTTATCTTTTCAGTTGTGTCACCGGCCTGGTCATAGAACACCCATACACTGTCAAGAAGAAAGCTTGTACGTTTTCCTTCCGACTTAAGCACACCTGTAACATAATAACTCTTCCAGAAGCCATCAGGTTTACCGTTCCTGATGTAACCTTCGCTTGACAGATTCCCGTTAGGGTATTTGAACTGCTGGAATCCGTCCTTCAGCTGGCCTTCCTGTTGAGCTGCGAGAATGGAAGGTACGGTTACAAGCAAAATAAGAAAAAGTCTCTTCATCTTATAAACCCAGTTTTGCCGATATTTCAAGCATTCTTTTGATCGGTACCGCCGCACGTTCAATTATTGACGGATCGACAGTAACTTCCGGCTCTTCAAATTTAAGTGATTTATATATCTTTTCAAGCGTGATGAGCTTCATGAAGCTGCATTCACTGCATCCGCACGTCGAATCTTTTGGTGGTGCAGGAATAAATATCTTTTCCGGTTGCGCCTTTTTCATCTGGTATATGATACCCGGTTCAGTTGCTACAATAAAAATCCTGCTTGAATCCCTGCTTACGAATGATAATAATCCAGATGTTGATCCGATATAATCTGCAACCATTCTTACAGGTCTTTCGCATTCCGGGTGTGCGATAATTTTTGAACCCCTGTTATCATCCCTGAGTTTAACTACAGCCTCAAGTGAAAACTGTTCATGCACATGACATGCACCATCCCACACAATAATATCTCTTCCTGTAAGACTTTTAATATAATTGCCAAGGTTCCTGTCCGGTCCGAATAATATTTTCTCATTCTCAGGAAGTGATTCAATTATCTGTTTTGCGTTTGATGAAGTGCATGCTATATCGCTGAGCGCCTTAATATCCGCAGTGGTATTTACATATGTTACCACCGTTCTTCCAGGATTATCATTGATGAACTTTTCAAAATCCTCCTTCTTACATGAATCTGCAAGGGAACATCCTGCAAGCAGGTCAGGAATGATCACTTTTTTCTCCGGAGAGAGTATCTTTGCCGTCTCAGCCATAAACCTGACACCTGCAAAAATTATCATGTCAGCCTTTGTATTTGCTGCCTTTTGTGACAGTGCCAGGCTGTCGCCCACAAAGTCAGCTATATCCTGGATGTCTGAGCTCTGATAATAATGAGCAAGTATGACAGCATTTTTCTCCTTTTTCAGAGCCTCAATTTCTTTAATTAAGCCTTTATTAACAACCATAATTAATTATAGTTTTTAAAATTTTAAATATATGATAGTTATTATATGCTGTTAGTTCTGTTTAAACAATTTTACGATTCTTATTGCAAAAATGGCAGTTAAAAGATTAATAACAGCTTATTAACATATCAAAAAGTGTACCTTTTCTGAAAAAGAGGCAATTAGGCCAATAATTAACAACTGTTACCCCAATTTTGTTAATAGCAGAAATGTAATGAAATGAATGGTACCAGTGTTCAGTTAATGTTGAAATATTATATCAAACCGGTAAGAAAAAGGTTTTGATTTGACCGGGAAAAAACATGTGAAGCCTGGTTACAGGTCAACCGAAACTAATGAACAATGAATGAAATATTCGGTTACATGTTATGAACAGATCAAACTATACATGTTTTCTTTTCTTTTAATAATTACAGGGTTATATTTGTATAAAAATATAAGGGCGTTTTGGAAAAAATCATAATAGCCTCAGACCATGCCGGTTTCAGGCTGAAGGAGAAGCTTGTCAAGTGGCTTATCTCAAGCAGGCATGAAGTAAAGGACCTTGGTTGCTTTTCGGAAGACAGCGTGGATTATCCTGATTATGCTCATCCTCTTGCCGTTGCGGTAGAAAAGGGAGAGTATTCGTACGGTATTACTATTTGCGGTTCGGGTAACGGCATCAATATGGCAAGCAACAAACACCAGAAGATTCGTTCCGCCGTATGCTGGAATGAAGATATAAGCAGGCTTGCCAGATCACATAATGATGCAAACATATGTGCCTTGCCAGGGAGGTTTCTATCTGAGGCCGAGGCTATTTTAATTGTTAAGACGTTTCTTTCCACTCCGTTTGAAGGGGGAAGGCATAAGAGGCGTATTGAAAAAATACCCATGAAGAGCTGTTAGATGCTGTCAGCCACCTGCAAATACGGTATCAGGGCTGTGATCTTCATTGCCTCGAAGTCTGACCAGAAGATAAACACCGGTTTGAAGGAGATTACCGAAAAGCTTAATATTCCGCAGCCTTATCTCGCGAAGATCCTGCAGATTCTTGCCAGGAAAAAGATTCTGCATTCCTCAAAGGGGCCCCATGGAGGATTTTATCTGATGATACCGGCATCAAAGCTGACGCTGATGGATGTAATAGATGCCATTGACGGAAGGAATTTTTTTGACAGTTGCTATGTGACGGGAGAGAGGTGCAATTTTGACAATCCTGACAATGGTCTATGTGTTCTGCATAATGACCTTCGGCAGGAAAAAGTCCGCCTGGAGAAATTTTTCAGTTCCAAAACAATAGAGTCTCTGGTCAGGCAGGCGGAGGGTAATACCGCTATTACGATCTGAATCTTTCAATCAATTTTTTTACAATATGAGCCAGTAGTATGCCTGCTGTGACACCACCAATATTAGCCACAAGATCAATAGTTTCAGCCTTGCGTGATGTTGTAAGGGTCATCTGCATTATCTCCATCAGGGCCCCGAAAAGAAGCGGAATTATAAGTATCAGATAATTGAACCGGCGTTCTGTCTGCCATCTGCAAGAGTCCATTAAAAGCATTGCCGAAAAGAATGCGTACATTGCAAAGTGTCCCATTTTGTCAATATACGGGATGTTTAACATGCGGCCGGGAACAAGTGATTTACTTCCAGAAAGACTCAGCCAGAGAATGAGCAGACCGATGATTATACTCTTATAATATTGTTTTATAAAGAGATATAGCATGTTTTATATTTGAAAGTGTGAAAATAACAAACTAATATTAATCTTTAGTATTTTTAGAAAAGATATTTCCAATGGCCGGCGTTTACCTTCACATACCTTTCTGTAAGAGCTTCTGTAGTTACTGTGACTTTTACAGTATTACCGACAGCAGCAGTAAAGAGGCTCTTGTCAGGGCCATTATCGATGAGATGGCCCTGCAATCGCGATACCTTGAGGGAGAGAAGGTTGATACGGTTTACTTCGGTGGAGGAACACCGTCACTTCTGACTGTTGAGCAGACAGAGAGCATCATTTCTGCCATAAGGAAGAATTTCAGCATGGGCAGTGACCCTGAGATAACCCTGGAAGTCAATCCTGACGATGTTACTGCTGGATATTTCGGTTCCCTGAAAGCGATAGGAGTGAACCGGGTTAGTCTCGGGGTGCAGTCGTGGGATGAGAAGAGGCTTCGGTATCTCGGTCGCCGGCACACAGCAGTGCAGTCAGCCAGGGCTCTCGAACTTATTTTCAGTGAGGGAATAAAGAATGTTTCGGCCGATCTGATATACGGAGTTCCCGGAATGACAACTGCTGATCTGATGGCTGATCTGCAAAAGATGTTTACCTTCCCGGTGAAGCATCTGTCAGCCTATCATCTTACAATTGAGGATGGCACCCGTCTGGGTAAGCTTAAGAAGGAGGGAAAGTTGAATGAGACGGATGAGGATACGAGCAATTCGATGTTCACATTGCTTGGCAACATCTGCAGGGATCATGGGTTTATTCACTACGAGATATCCAATTTTGCACTTGACGGATACATCTCCCGGCACAATTCTTCATACTGGATGCAGGTTCCTTATCTTGGGCTTGGCCCCTCGGCTCACTCCTTTGACAGGAGATCACGCCAGTGGAATGTCTCCGATGTGAAAAAATATATCAGGTCTGTCAGCGGTGGTGAAGTGCCTTTTATCAGGGAGGAGCTTAGTCGTCTGACAATATTCAATGAATACGTTATGACCTCTCTCCGGACGATGTGGGGTATTGATCTTGCGTACGTGGAGGAGTCTTATGACAAGGAGTTGCATGATTATCTCGTCAATCTCTCTGACAAGTATATTCGTTACGGACTGATGAGACGGGAAAAAAATACCCTGGTCTTGACGGACCAGGGTAAGATGATATCTGACAATATAATTGCCGAGTTGCTTACTGAGCTTTAATCAGTTCTTTCCCTTAAGCGTAAAGGTGCTGCTTCCTATTTTTTCGCCGTCGAGGTAGAGTTCCACATTGTATATTCCCGGGATGAAATCACCGGTGTTGTCAAGGAAGATACACATCTCAATGTCAGCGTTTGCATAATCCACGGCCCTGTTTGCTGAGTAGATCAGCTGTTCGCCCTGAACCTCAAACAGGTTGTCGGGTGAGGGGGTGATGACCAGCTGGTCGGGACGCACTACTCTCAGGTAGACGATCTTATTGCCGGCTTCGGCTATAGGGTTCTCCCTCAGTGTGTAGCATACCCTTACTTTGTCAAGGTTCCTGAGCTCATCAGTCTCCTTGCGTTTTTTGTTAAGTGCTACGGCAACCACATCCTTGGCCTGTATGACGGATGCCACTGTTACCTTGGAGGTGAGTTCCTCTTTAACCTTTTCAAGTTCTACGTTTGTTTCCTGAACTGCGGTGATCTGCTGTTTGATCTCGACGTTCTCTGCGGTCAGTACCTGATTGCGCGTGTTGAGAGAGTCTATCTGTACGATGTAGCTCTTCATGATATCCCGCATGGTGCTGATTTCTGCCTTGTATTTTCTGATCAGCTGTGCGTTTGAAGCATTAACCTCGAGAAGCTTCTGAATCCTGGTACGCTCACGCTGAATCTCAGCATTGAGAGTATCATTGCTTGTCTTCAGAGTGTCATAGCCGTACATCATCATGCGGAGCTCGCCTGCAAGAGAGTCTTTCTCTTCCGTGAGTACCTGTTCCATTTCAACCATCTTGCTCTTCTGGTTGTAATAGAGTACCACCAGTGCTATTAAGCCCAGTGTCAGGATTATGGTTGACACAATCATGACAATCGGAGCACCTTTTTTATGCTCAACGTGTTCAGCCTGATATTTTTCCTGATTTTCCATTTGTAAGTTATTTAATCCGGTGCAAAATTAGTAATTATATCAGTACAACCAATTTTTCTCCTGTTTGATTATCTTAGCCAGGGATATTTTCACTTAAATTCAACCTTTATATATAACTGTTTATGAGTGGATTTTACGGTTCAGTCTCCGATAGAAGCTGTGTTGACGACGTATTTTACGGTACTGATTATCATTCGCACCTGGGGACAAAGCGGGCCGGAATGGTGTTTTATGATAAGGAGATTGGCTTCAGGAGGCGGATACACAACCTGGAGAATGAATATTTCAGGAATAAATTTGAAGCGGAGCTTAAGGAATTCATCGGCAACAGCGGGATGGGAGTCATCAGTGACACCGATCCGCAGCCGATACTTTTCAATTCGCATCTGGGTCCGTTTGCACTTGTCACTGTCTCCCGGATAGTCAACATTGGTGAGCTGGCTGAATATTTCCTTGCGCGGAAGAAGCACTTTACAGAAAATTTCATGGGCAATATCAACCCGACAGAGATGGTTGCCAATATTATCTGTGACGGCGACTCATTTGTAGAGGGTATTACCAATGTGTTTGAGAAGATACAGGGTTCATGTTCAATGTTGGTTCTGACCAAGGACGGTATAATTGCTGCGCGTGACAGGCTTGGGCGCACGCCGGTGGTTATAGGCAAGCGCGACGGAGCCCGGGCAGTGGCTTCGGAGACATGTTCCTTCCCAAACACAGGTTTCGAGACTGAATATTTTCTTGGTCCCGGTGAGATTGTTCATATCCGTTCCAACGGTTTTACCAGGCTTAATTCTCCCGGGAAAAGGATGCAGGCCTGTGCTTTTCTGTGGGTTTATTATGGCTTCCCGACATCCGAGTATGAAGACAGGAATGTAGAACAGGTGCGTTACAGGTGTGGTGCCGCGCTTGCTGAGCGTGACACCGTGGATGCTGACTTCGTGTGTGGTGTTCCCGACTCAGGTGTCGGGCATGCCTTCGGGTATGCGAACAGGAAAGGGCTTCCCTACATGAGTTCATTCTCCAAGTATACACCCACATGGCCGAGGAGTTTCATGCCCCAGAGGCAGATACAGAGGGATCTGGTTGCGAGGATGAAGCTCATCCCCAACAAGAAGGTGACCAG
>DCSU01000166.1:21196-21513 GCA_002325785.1 Bacteroidales bacterium UBA1458
CGTGATCTGCGTGAGGCCGGAGCTGCCGAGTTGCATATGAGGATAGCCTGTCCGCCGCTCCTTTATCCCTGCCCGTTCCTTAATTTCTCACAGTCGCGCTCAACCCTGGAGCTTGCCGCGCGCAAGGCTATTGTTAAGCTTGAAGGGGAAGAGAAGAATATTGAAGAATATCTTGATCCCGCTTCAGAAAAATACAGGTTGATGGTCAATGAGATAGCTTCCAATCTGGGTATGGACACCCTGATGTTTCAGCGTCTTGACGATCTTGTTGAGGCCATCGGACTGCCGAAGGAAAAGCTCTGTACCCATTGCTGGGA
>DCSU01000019.1:0-4753 GCA_002325785.1 Bacteroidales bacterium UBA1458
GCTTGTGAACATGAAACAGTCTGAGATCAGTTCGAAAAAGAGATAATCGATATCCTTCTTGAGATTTTTTATACTGGCCATCGTATTGATTTTGCACAAAGATAAATATTAATCTTTGCTTTTCTTCAACTTATAATTCCGCATACTTTCAGAAACCATCGCGGCATATACCTGCCGAAGCCTTTCGGTCACCGGATTATTTACAACAAACATCTGCTCTTCAATACTTTGTACAGGAAGAACCATAGGTGAGGTGCCTGTTATGAATGCTGACCTGAAGCGACTGATATCAGCCGCCCTGACAGCCTCGCTGACCAGAACGAATCCCTCATTCCGGATTATCTGCATGACATACCTGCGGGTAATACCCTGCAAAACCATTTTGTCGGAAGCTGTGTGTATTGTACCGTCATGCGCGACAAAGAAAACATTTGACCTGCTTCCCTCGGTGATATAGCCCTCACGATTAACGAGCAGGGCCTCGTAAGCTCCTTTTTCGGATAGTTCTTCGTTGACCGACAGACGGAGCCTGTTGTTAAGGATTTTTACCCCCGGGTCAAACCGAACGGCATGATACAACAGCAGCCTTACCCCCTTGCTGATCATATCCTGGTCAGGATATGACGATGCGATATAGAAAATGCGAAGCGAGTATTCCTGACCTGTGAAAGTAACGGTAACCTTGACATTCACCTCTGGAAATGACTCTCTCCCTGCGAGAGCATCAAGCCCCTCCCTGACCTTTTCCGCGATATCGTGGTCAATGTTATATCTTGTTGATATTCCTTCACTCAGGCGCTTCATATGGTCGTCGAAGAAGAGGGGTATTGCTTCTCGGGTCCTGATCACCTCGTAGAAGGTAACATCGCCGGTGGTGACAAATTCATTATCATCCGCCGGCACGATGGTGCCATCGACATAGAAGAATTTACCATAGCTTTCCATGAGACCTCAATTTTTTATCAAATTTATGAATAATTAGCAGCAGCATTAAAAGTAATTATCTTAGCATTTTGCTGCAAGAGTGTACGCTGTCATCGACATAGAAACCACCGGGGGAAGCGCCAGGCATGAGAGGATAACCGAAGTTGCCGTTTACATACATGATGGCGCAAGGATAGTTGAAGAGTATTCAACTTTGATCAACCCTGAGCGTAACATACCGTACTTCATAACCTCACTCACAGGCATCTCCAATGAGATGGTTGAGGATGCCCCGAAGTTCTTCGAGGTGGCAAAAAAGATTGTGGAGCTCACTGAGGGTAGCGTTTTTGTTGCCCATAATGCCAGGTTCGACTACTCCTTCATAAGGCAGGAGTTCGGCATGCTAGGTTACAATTTCAAGCGCCCCCTGCTTGACACCGTGTCGCTTAGCAGGAAGCTGATGCCGGGGCACAAGTCATATAGTCTCGGGAACCTCTGCAAGGATCTTGGTATTGAGATAAACGGCAGGCACAGGGCATCAGGTGATGCAATGGCCACAGTGAGGCTTCTTGAGATGCTGCTCGAGAAGGATAAGGCACTTAAAACAGGTAGCCTGGTAAAAAACCGGAAAGCCGCGAAGCTTCATCCGGCACTTGAGATGTCAAGGCTGGCCGACATTCCCGAAGAGCCAGGAATCTATTACTTTCATGATGAGTCGGGTGAAATCATTTATGTGGGCAAGAGCCGTAATCTCAGTCAGAGGGTGAACACCCACCTCTCAAACAACACCTCCGGGCGCGCCATGGAGATGCGTTCCCTTATCGCTGATATCACCTGGGAATGTACCGGTAGCGAACTGATAGCCCTTCTCCTTGAATCAGCGGAGATTAAGAGCAAAAAACCACTTTACAACAGGGCTCAGCGGCGAACGGGATTCCGGTGGGGAATTTACAACTATACCGACGAAAACGGATATCTCAGATTTGAATACCGAAGTGTCAATGATGACGAGATCCCTCTTTCGCTCTTCACCTCTCGCGATAAGGCCAGGGTCAAGCTGGAACAGATAATCAATAATTATGGTCTATGCCAGAAGCTGTGCGGGATGTACGAGACAGACGGTCCCTGCTTTCACCGGCAGGTCAGTCTATGTCGCGGAGCATGCTGCGGCGAGGAGGAGTCCAGGTCATACAACGAAAGGGTCCTTATGGCACTTGATGAATTCATCTTCAGAGAGAGGAACTTCTTCATCATCGACCGCGGCCGCGACAGCGAGGAGAGATCGGCGGTCAAGATCGTTAACGGGAAATATGCCGGCTTCGGCTTTTTCAATATCAATGACGTCGGATTCGGGCTGACGGCGGTACATGACTGCATTAAAACCGCAGCTGACAATCGCGACATACAGGTAATAATAAAAAGCTACCTCAAAAATCATCGCATTGAGCGAATTATTGATTTCTGATTGTTCTGAGCACGATGCTTTTCTTAATATATTTGTCTTAACCAACACCAGTAACGGCATATGTCGCTTTTCACCCGCACCACCAAGGAACTGACAGTAAGGATAGACGAATTCTTTGACACAATAGAGATAGGTATACTCATCTTCAAGGAGGGCGTAAAGGCTTATGTCAACGGGGACAAGGATGTCTTTCAGAGTCATCTCGCAAAGATTGATGAGATGGAGGGAAGGGCTGACAAGCTCCAGCGAAGCATAGAGAACGACATGATCGTTCACTCCATCCTTCCACAGCAGCGTAGTGAGATAGTGAAGCTTTTGTGGCAACTCGATGAGATCATTGATACCGCCAAGGGGTCTCTCAACGAATTCTATGTTGAGATGCCCCACATTCCTTCCTCCATTTCCCGTGACATAATCTCGCTCAGCGAAGTGTCAGCCAACGCCGCTGAAGAGCTGATGCCTGCCGCAAGGGCCTTCTTCAGGGAACCACATCTTGTCAGGGAGAAACTGATCAAGGTCTATTTTTTTGAAAGAGAGACTGATAAGGCTGCATTCCAGATGAAGAAAAAGGTGTTTCATGAGATGAATGATCTCTCGCTGGCTGAAAAAGCTCATATCAGGTATATCACTCATCATATTGAAAACATTTCTGACTCAGCCCAGGCTGCGGCTGATCTCCTGGCTTCCATGGCCATCAGGCAAATGCTTTAATCATGATATTTCTCTTCATCACCAGCGGCCTGTTTCTCGGGTGGACCCTCGGCGCCAATGATGCATCCAACGTGTTCGGCGCTGCTGTCGGTTCCCGCATGGTCTCCTTTACCAGGGCGGCTGTCATAGCCTCCGTTTTTGTCATCCTCGGTGCAGTTATACAAGGGTCCGGAGCGTCCGACACCCTGGGCAGGCTCGGATCGGTGAACGCCATGGGAGGCGCTTTTACCGTGGCACTGGCAGCCGGACTGACAGTCTATTTCATGACCCGGGCCGGACTGCCCGTCTCTACCACCCAGGCCATTGTGGGTGCTATTATCGGATGGAACTTCTTCACGGACAATGCAGTTGATACCAGGGCTCTCTCCCAGATTGTCGTGACCTGGATAACAGGCCCGCTCCTCGGAGGCCTCTTTGCGTACGCACTATACCACCTGGTCAAGATCATCAGAAAAAGGATAAAGTTGCACCTCCTGGAATATGAATCGTACCTCAGGACCGGACTTATGATAGCAGGTGCCTTCGGTGCCTACAGCCTGGGAGCAAACAACATCGCCAACGTCATGGGAGTCTTCGTGCCAAGTATCCCGCTGGGTGAGGCCGATTTCGGGTTCATCACTCTCTCCGGAGCCCAGCAACTATTCTTCCTGGGCGCCATCGCTATCGCTGCAGGTGTGCTAACCTATTCAAGAAAAGTGATGCAAACGGTCGGCAGTAACCTGCTGGAACTCTCCTCAGAAGCCGCATTTGTGGTGGTGTTGTCACAGGCGCTGGTGTTGTTCATCTTTTCATCATCCGCCCTGTCCGGGCTAATGGTAAAGATCGGACTGCCGCCCATCCCGCTGGTGCCGGTCTCAAGCACCCAGGTGGTGGTAGGAGCTGTCCTCGGCATCGGATTGTATAAGGGCGTGAGGAATATAAATCTGAAAGTGCTCGGTAGCATCGCCTCAGGCTGGATTACCACACCGGTTGCCGCAGGTTTGCTCTCCTTTTTCCTTTTGTTCTTCATCAAAAACCTCTTTGGCATTGAGGTGGGATATTCGGTGAACCCTCCTTCATCATCAGGCGACGGTCTCAGCATAGCCGTCATTATCAGGTACAGCATCATCATCCTCCTGGTCATAACCGCAGTCTACCTTGTATATCTGGTGCTGGCCGAGAAGAAAAAGACTGAAAGCATAAATAAAAAGTATTATTTATAGATCCCTTCATCTTCCTGCTCAGAAGAACACAATGCGCCTCATCAATGGTGAAGACCTTACCAACAAGGCACACTATTCTCACGCCGGACGGCATAGTGATTTTTGGAACAGGAATTTAACGCAGCAGGAAAATCTCAGTCTGAAAAGGAATACTTCTTGCCGTACTCCATCATCTGTCCCAGGAANNATTCAATCTTTACGTCAATGATCTTGCCCTGTGCATTGGTTACCGGTGTCATTACCGGATTGACGAAGCCGCTGTAGGGTGCCAGATTCAGCTTCTCATACCTGGCAAGTATCTCACTGTGCAGATCCTGATCTATCTTCACTCCGTATTTTTCTATCATCTCCCTGCCGGCCTCAAAGTCGCCTTCTGACTTGATACGCTGTACCTCCTTCAGCATCTCACCGAAGAGTGACCTAAGCCTCTGGTAGTCGTTTATCCTGACGG
>DCSU01000019.1:4767-5003 GCA_002325785.1 Bacteroidales bacterium UBA1458
CCCAGTGGGCTATTGCCGACCGGCACCTCATGTGAGCCTGTTCGATGTCCTTGCCAGGCTTGATGCGGACAATCTGTGTTATCAGCCCGTTCCTGATGTAGTTGTCATACAGGGCCATGGCCGGCTCATCCGAGGGCATCAGTCCCGTTTCAATCATCTTTTTATCCATCATGAAATAGAGTGCGAACAGGTCAGCCCTCATCTCCTCAAGCGGTGATGCATAGTTTTTAAGAGCA
>DCSU01000019.1:5067-5327 GCA_002325785.1 Bacteroidales bacterium UBA1458
GGTCAAAGGCGAACTCTTCGAGGAAGCCACTGCCGCGTGCTACAATGTCCTTGGCATCGGTGATGTTTGCCAGTGTGACTGACTTTGAGCCAGCCTCCGTCCTGATCCAGTTTGAATTGGGAAGGTTGATCCCGAGTGGTGAGGCAGGATAGCAGTCGCCCCCGAGCATAGCCACATTGATGACACTGGCGGCTACCCCCGTAACCTTCTCCTTGCGGTATTCCGGTGCAACAGGAGAATTATCCTCGAACCACTGGGCA
>DCSU01000082.1 GCA_002325785.1 Bacteroidales bacterium UBA1458
GACAATCGAAAATCTGAAATCGAAAATTCCTCTACTGCCTACTGCCTATTGCCTGGGCTACCTCAACAACAGCCTCCGGCCAGTTTCTGTTCATAGGGTTTATAACAATCAGTCCCGCTCCGGTCTCTTTTGAGAGTGACTGGGCATTACGCAGATCATACTCCGCCTGTATGAAGATAGTCTTTATATTCTTCCCGCGCGCAAGGTCAATCAGCTCTTTCATGCGCGCCGGAGAGGGACTCTTTCCCTCATCCTCAAACGAAATCTGCGCAAAACCGTAATCTCGCCCCATATATGCCAACGCCGGATGATAGATCATCACCGTCGTGTTGAGGGCGGTTTTCATTGCTTCACGCACCAGGGAATCCACCTCCGAAATCTTCTTATTGAGGAGTGCCAGGTTTGTCTCGTATTTTGCTGAGGAATCTGGATTCAGTTCAATAAGGAAATTCCTGATATCCTCCGCCATGATTCTGGCTGATAGGGGAGACATCCAGTAGTGTGGATCCGGTCCGCCGTGACTGTGACCCGCATGGCTCTCTTTCTCAGGGTTACCTCCCTCGTTGCCTTCACTCTCATGACTCTCACCCGCGTGGCCGTCAGCATCTTGCCCGGCCCCTTCGTGATTTTCGCCTTCATGGCTGTCAACATCATGCCCAAACCCTTCGAGATTTTCACCACTGCTGGCATGATGTTCTTCACCGGCCTGAGTTTCCCCGGCCTCAATGAGATGAATATTGCTTGAAAGGTCAAGGATTCTCATATCAGGACTGACCTGTAAGAACCGGTCCATCCATGCTTCCTCGAAACCGAGCAGGCCATTCATGATAAATGCTTCAGAACCGGAAAGTGAATTTATCTGGGCTGGCAGCGGTTCCCAGATATGATGGTCGGCACCGGCAGGAAGCATCACATTGATCCTGAAATCGTCGCCGGCGATAGCTTCAACGAACCATGCGAACGGAGGAATGGTGACCGTGATCACCCGTTCATCGGCTCCGGCACCGGAACGACTGCCGCATGATGAGATGAAGAACGCCATAATCAACAACCAGATTGTATATTTTTTCATGACAGTTAGTTTTTGTCATGCAAAATTAACAATATGGCAATTGGGGGCAAAAAATGCAATTAATAATTACTGTTGCCTGGTACAAACAACCGGAGACGTTGCAGGCAACGTCTCCGGTTTTTGACTACAACCGACTTGTAATCAATTAATTAAATCAACATAAAAAGCAGAAAAACAAATCAGTTCGAGTTCATTGATATATGCAGGTTACCTGTGGCCTCTCTGGCTTTTATTTTAAAAACCCATTGCCCATTCTTCCATCCATTGTTTTCACCTGCCTCAAAGTTCTTCCTCCAGTTAAGGCTGCCATTCTCATCAAGCACCACCTCGGACAGCTGCTTCCCATCAGGCATGATGATAGCAACAATAATCGATCCCTCGGCACAGTCGCCCGAAACAGACAGATTGACATTGCTCTCATCGGAAGCGCTCATTGTAAACTCGTTTGTGAATGTCGCCTCCATTACCTGACGTGAGTAATTCCATGATGAGCCTGGTTTGCTTTTGTGCCCGGTACCACTGTAGACATATACATTGTCACGATCCGGAAGCCCATACCTGAGCATACTGCCATCAGGTATCACCATCACCGGTAGCTCTTTTGAAATTTTATCAGCATGTTTGCGAAACTCCTCGGCATTTCTGAACTGCCACTCAAAATCCATCTCTCTGGCTGCTGCCGCTGCCTCTATCTCGGCGATCTTCCTCTGAATATCCTCTTCGGAAACATTCCTCTTTTTGGCATCAAGCTCTGCCTGTTTCACTTTTTGCTGCTCCTCCTCGGTCAGGGTCTGAATCTTTTTCTGTAACTCAGCCTCCGTCTGCTTCTGCTGATCAGCAGATAGCTGGGTACCCTGTCCTGATACCGTTGCTGCCGACAATATTATGGCAATGGCACCGGTTGCGAATAAATAAATTGTTCTTTTCATCGTAGTACGATTTAATTTTTATAGGTCGGATGGAACCCACATGTTCCAGGATAAAGTTCCAATATTTGTTTTGGAGTTCATGTGGGTTTCATGACTGCCCTTTTAAAACGTTTAACAGTGTAAAAGTACACCTCACATCCGCAGCTTCAGGTTAACGGGAGGTTAATACAAGGTTAATCCTTATTTAATTCAGGTACATTACCTAATTTTGGATTAAAATCAATGCAATGAAGCGACAACTCCCTCTTGTTGTATCTCTTGCCGCACTACTGCTCTTCGTTGCCGTTCAGATGTTCATGATCCACAGCATCTGGAGGCAGAAGGAGGAGATCATACTCATGAGGTATAAGAGTCTCTCCAGGGAAGGACTTTCGATGATTCTGTCGAAGAAAAAGAGCAACGGTTTCGAGAAGGCAATGGATGTGACTGACAAGTTTGCCTCCTGGCTCATCTCTGAGGAACTGAGCAAGCTCTATAATGCCTATGATTCCACGGAACTCGGCAGGCTGGCGCTGAAGGAGACATACTCAATCATGTACAAGAATGAGAAGCTAACCTCCATCCTGAAGTCGTATATAGGAGAAGCCGGATATGACAATAATTTCAACTGCACTCTGGCTATTGCCAGGCTGGAACTCTTAACTCCTATAGGCAACCTGATTGCTGCCGATACAGTCTATTCAAAGGCAAAGAAGAACCTGGTTGTGGTCAACTCATTTAAAGAGGAGCACAACCATTTTTTGATTGAATTCCATTACCTCATCGATCTGACTCATAAAAACGGTATGGTATTCAAGGAAGCGCTAATCTCTTTCATTCTGATTATTTTCAGCATACTGATTGTATTCTTTGTATTTGGCATTACATGGAGAAACCTGATGGAGGAGAGACGGCTGTCAGGTCTGAAGAGCGATTTCATAAACAACATGACCCACGAGCTCAAGACCCCGCTGTCGACCATTACCGTTGCCGGCCGGACACTTGAGAAAGAGCAGATCCTTTCAGACAGGAACAAGGTGTTGGAAACAGCACAGCTGATCGGGAAACAGAGCATCCACCTCAATCAGCTCATCAATACGATTCTTGAGGTCAGCTTTCTGGAACGCTCCGAATTTGAGCTCGACAGGCATAAAGTGGCGGTTGACGAGCTGATGCACCAGATTGTAACCTCATTCCTGACCTCATGTGACGGTTGCGCGGTGATTGAAGAAGATTACAGGACCAAAGACATATCCGTGTCTGCTGACATTGTCTATTTTACCACAATGATCAATAACCTTCTTGCAAATGCAGTAAAATACTGCGATAAAGACCCTCTCATCAATGTTGTTACCGCCGCTGACAGCAGCAATCTTGAAATAACCGTTACCGACAATGGCGTGGGAATATCGCGTGAGCATCTTGACCATATCTTCGAGAAGTTCTACAGGGTGCCCCACGGTAATATTCACAAAACCAAAGGGCTGGGACTGGGACTATACTATGTGAGACGTATTGCCATTGCACATGGGGGGGATGTATCAGTCAGCAGCAAACCCTCTAAGGGAACCACTTTTAAGATCAAAATACCAATATAAGAATATCATGAAACTCCTTCTTGCTGAAGACGATGTAGATTTCGGGAACATACTCTCGCAGTATGTCACCCTGAGCGGATTTGATGTGGCGCTGGCCCGCAACGGCCGCGAGGCATGGGACCTCTTCCACGAGTCACGACCCGACATATGCGTTCTTGATGTCATGATGCCCGAGATGGACGGCTTTACCCTCGCTGAGAAGCTGCGCGCCGAGGAGCCGGGCGTACCCTTTATCTTCCTCACAGCTAAGAGCCTGAGGGAGGATATTATCAAAGGACTGAAACTGGGAGCTGATGATTACATCACCAAACCCTTTGATCCGGAGATGCTCATGCTGCGGATCAATAACATCCTGAGGAGGGTATATTCTGCTGCGGAGGATGAATATACAATTTCAGAGACCACCCTGAAATATAACTCACTGGAGCTCATCACCCCTTCCGGGAAGGAGAGGCTCACGCTTCGCGAAGCCCAGCTTCTGAGACATCTTATGATCAACAGGAACAAGGCCCAGACAAGAGAACAGATCCTTACCGAAATATGGGGACAGGATGATTATTTCCTTGGAAGGAGCATGGACGTCTTCATCAGCCGGCTACGGAAATATCTATCGGGCGACCGGGGCCTGGCACTCCGGACTCTGAGGGGGATAGGATTTATACTTGAGGAGGTTAACTAACCGTTGCTCTCCGCCTGACGGAAAAGGGATTCAGTCAGAGTGACCTCTAATCAGCGCTCTCTGCCTCGCGGATAAGGAATTCCGTCAGATGGACCTTTATTCGTCGGTTTCCGCCTCGCGGATAAGAAACTCCGTCAGATTGACCTCATGGCTGAGGCTAAGTTTGGTCCTGAGCCTGTAACGGCCTATCTCTACCGCACGTGTTGATATATTGGTGAGGTTGGCAATCTCCTTGGTGGTAAAATTCATGCGAAGATATGAACATAGTCTGAGATCATTTGGCGTCAGCGCAGGGTACTTCTTCTTCAGCTTGCTGAAAAATCCCTCCTGCGATAGTTTCAGGTTTTTCATCACATTCTGCCACTCTTCGGTCTGACTGTCAAGACCATGGTCAATAATCTTCTCCATCTCCCTCACAAAGCGTGCAGGCAATTTTGCAGACGAGTCCTTGTGAGACTCAAGCTTTTCACGCAATTCTCTCAGTGTGTCGGTTTTCCTGATCAGATAGCGCATTGTCAGCATAAGCTCATAGCTCTTGTAGTCGAGCTCGCTCTCAAGCCTGTTCTTGCCGACCTCATATTCAATCATCCGGCGGTGTCTTTCCAGCGACGAACGAAATATCCTGATACCTGAAGCAATCAGCCCGGCCACTGTCAGAACATATAGAATCCACGCCCAGCTGCTGAGGAGAAACGGTCTTTTGATTGTAAATTCTGCCTCAGCCATCCCCGGGCCTTCCGCCTCCCTGACCTGCAGATGATACTCACCATGCTTCAGGTTGAGGAGAGAGAAATTATCTGTGGCAGTACTATACCAGTCGTCGCCCAGCTCAGTAATCCTGTATCTGTACTCCATGCCTTCACGTTCAAAGCCGGATGGGTTTGAAATAAATACGGTAAGGTTGTTCTGCATGCTTGGAACCGGAAGTTCATCAATCATACCCGGGAAGAGGGTTGTACTTTTGTTGCCGCCACTGAATACAATCCGGCTTACAGCCAGGGCAGACCGGGTACCGGAACCGTTGAGCTGTTCAAGATCGTATATGCTGAATGCCTGTCGGGTTGGAATCAATAGCCTGGCAGAATCAAGCGACATTATCTGCTGCTCGCGCCACGGCAGATCTGCATATTCGTGTACAAACTCGAGCACTTTCTCAGCATACAGATCACGGGTGATATTAAAGAGTGCAATCCTGTTGTCAAGTACAAACCAGTAACTGTTTCTACGATAGTGTATTATCTGAGTAGCACTGACGAATTCGCCAAGACCGGGCTCCAGTGATGTAACCTGGTAAAAGTCTTTATTTTCATAATCAAATGCATAGATGTGGTCAGAGGTCATGAATACAACCTGGTTATTCAGGCTTGACATCGAAAGGATTTTCACGCTGTCGTCCAGGGAACTGAAATAGAGTGCGCTGATTATTGAGTCTGTCTGATCATTTAGTTCCAGCCGGAATATCCCCTTCTGGGGGTGAACAGCCCAGACATAACCCAGGTAATCAATCTCCACAAACCTCGTCGGCTCTATGTACCCGTCAATCCTGTTGCGGTAAATCCACTTCCCGGCTTCATCCTTACTGAAGGAGACGATACCGGTATAGGTGCCCTCGAGAAGAAGGTCGCCATATGGTTTAAAGGACCACCCGCCGGTCACATCGGAAATCTGGTACGCTGTCCCTCCCCTGATCAGGAACGTCCCGTCGTTATGCCCGCAAAGGATCTGACCGTCATACTCTGCGAGCTTCCAGACCTGACCCTGGGTATTGGGAATTATCCGCAGGTCAGAGAACCGGTAGTTGCCATCATCACCGGAAATGTCTGCTGCAAACAGTCCGTGGTTGGTTCCGAGATAGAGGTGGTTTTGGTCGCGTATGGCTGTGTAAATAGTGCCGAGGTCACCGCTGGTATTTGCATAATAAGTTACGGGAGAGGAGGTCCTTATATAGTTGGCTCCGTCATCCAGCCCTGCCCAAATGCCTCCTTCAGAATCCATGCTAAGTGAGAGTACGGTATTGTTGTTAAGCCCGTTTGAATAATCAAAGGTTTCAAGTACAGTGCCCGATTTGTCACAAAAGGCAACTCCTTTCAGAATGGTGCCGAATACCACCATGGAACTGTTAACCGCCAGCCCGGCGTTGCAGGTAGCTTCCTTCAGGTATCCCGAAATTTCACTATCCAGCGGGGTGAACCCTCTGCCGTCATAGACGAAGATCCCGTCATTGGCTGTACATATCCAGCGTTCCTCCGGGCCGAAGTCGATCAGGGCATGTACCTTAAGCGCACCGAATGGCTCACTTCCCTCGATGAACAGGAATTCAGCCCCGTCAAACCAGTACAGCCCCTCACCCAGAGACTGTGCAATAAACCTGTCTCCCACCCTGAAAAAGAAGAGCATAAAGGAAGGCGCCTCAACCTTCCGTACAACAGAGTAATTATAAATATATACTGCGGTAAACGACTGGAAATAAATGGTATGGTTCAGCTCAAAGATATTCCAAATCTCGTCATTCTTTGATATGCCGGCTCCCTCCTCCAATGAAAAGTAAGTCAGTTGTCCGGACTGATCCTTTCTCCAGAAGCCAAACTCCTCAAAGCTACCGGTAAATATCAAACCATCATTGTTGACATAGACAGACCTTACTCCCTGCCGGTATGGAACAGCGTAAGTCCGGGCAGAAATGCCATTATATTCAATCAGGCCTGCAGAGTTGGCAAAATAGACATACCCGCTGACAGGATCTCTTGAGATTTCCCAGTTCTGACTTATTACGGGTATGTTTCCGGAGATGAACTTATGAATCTCATTCTCTTGTCCGCCGCTCTGACCCGGGGCAACAGGTGAAAATGAGATAAACCAGACCAATAGGAACAGTGATCTGGCGCTAGCCCATCCTGTTTTACCTGACATAAGACCAGTAAAATACATCACTTCCTGTTACCAGCAGTAAATATATTAAAAAGCCGGAAACCGGGAAAGGATCCGGACAACAGTTTACAACATCCTTTAAAGGTAAATATCAACCCTGTTGTCCGGCCTGTCAAGCATTGCCAAAAACAGGGATGCCGGAATAACGGCTCCTCCCTCTCGATATGGATTATCTTCGGTTGATTGAACAGCCTCCCTGCCGTTGATGCTGATTCTCTCCGGTCCGGAGTTATTTACTCTGACTTCATATCTGAATGAGACGCGACGGCTCATGAAATTCATTGAAACAGTCAGTCCGTCCAGTGAATATGGCATTACCGGATCAATTATCACATTCCCCCATTCAATTCTAAGGCCCAGGAGACGGGTAACGATGATGCCTATGTATATTCCCGGCCCGCTTGAATAAACCCGCCATCCACCCCTGAGGATTACAGCGCCGGATTTTATCTCAGAGTAGAGCCTGTCAGCCTCATAACGGTTCATGAAGATTACATCCGAGCTACTGTAGTATGTATTTGATTGTCGGATATCACCGCAGGGGACTGTTTCCCTGTAACCTGCCGGAATTGCCTTGCGCAGGGCCTTAATGAACGCTTCAGCCTGTCCTGTGAGGGCAAGGGCCTCTGCATAACGGATATGTTCATGCACATACATGAGTCCGATCTCACGTCCGAAGAATGTGCTGCTCTCTGCTCTCTGGAATAGTGTCTGAATGCCGCCGCTGTACTTCAGCGGCCGGTCCATCAGGCGGGCACCGTCAGGACCGGTGAGGTGCTCTTCTATAAGTGACTGGTGCCTGCGTGCCTGCTCTGCAGTGAAAATCCCGCTCAGGATGCCCCTGTTCATAGGCAGGATGCTGTACTTAATAGCCGTTCTCTCATCAGTTGGATGAAGCAAAAGGCTGAATCTTCCGTTCCCCTCTGCAAGACCGTATCCCGCAACCACTCCGTCTTTGACCAGGTATGCGTTGAAATCTGATTTTATCCGCTCAGACAGAATATTTAACTCCCTTGCTTTGTAGGCATCACCCATCATCAGACACACTTCGGCGTAATCCCTGAAGGCCTGGTAATTCATCTCCACCGTCCAGCTCGATATCATTCTCCTGGCAAGGTTCTTATTGACCGGTTGAAGGGAATCATTCCAGTCTCCTCCGCCATATTGCACCAGGGAAGTGCCCGGGGAAAATGATTTTATCACTTTTTTAACCAATCGGTTAAGATGTTCTTCCAGTGGTTTAACTATAGTATGCGATACTTTACCCTCATCATAGAATGGGAGTGTTTCATTCATGAAATCAAAATCGCCCGTCACTCTTATGTAATAGCATAACGCAATAAGGCACCAGTAGACAATGTCTCCGTGAGCACTGTGTGCCCTTATCTCCCGGTAGCTGTCGAACATCCACCACTGAGGCCACCCTCCGTGGCGATCCTGGTTTGAGAAAATAATACGTAGCACCTGCTTCGCCTCAGCATACTTTTGCATCGCAAGGAGGAGTTCAACAGGTCCCTGTGCCACATCGCGCGTTCCCCATGCCGCTCCGCTGAACTGTTCCAGCCCGTAGGGTGTGAGATAATGGGTGAGGGCATTCATGCCATACCAGGGCAGTATCTCCCGGATGGCGGCAATGTCAGCCTGTTCTCCCTCCAATGACAGCCCCTGGCTGAGATCAATCCACCTCGCCCGGGCATCAAGTGAGTCAGACAACCATTTGGTTTCAACGTCATCAAAGCCAATTGTCTCTTCTTCACCGCAAACTTCACCTGTTATACTTATGTGAAAGCCTGACGTCGCCGTTACATCAAGTATAAAAAGATTGTCACCCTGGTTTTCATTATTGCTGCTGAGTATCTCATCACCACACACCCGGTATCCCTTCCCTGTTGTCCGGACCGTTATCCGGAAGCGGGCTCCCGGAAACCTTTTTGCTATCATGCTTTTCGGATCAGGAATGGCAATATGGCTACCTTCCGTTTCTCCCTGAACCAGCCTCCAGCCGTTGAGGCCATCAAAATGATGGGTGACCAGCAGCCTTACCCCTTCACCGCTCAGTACCCTGAAGTCCATGTTCACCTGTGGTGACCGCATGGAGGTCCAGGTTCTCACCTGAAACCAATTATCGCCGTGCTTGTAAATCCACCGGCAGCTGTTGAGCCCTGTCTCAAATGCTGAAGGAACGCCAAGAAGCCTGAATGTGCCGTCGGTCTCGATGAAGATCCGTTGCCCGGTCTCAGGTGAAAGGTTAAACTGGCTGTTGCAGACAGAGAGAAGCGTGTTGAAGTTGGTGTTGCCCTGGGTGAGATGCGAGTTGAATACTCCAAATGCGAATGCCGTCGTTGACACGATCCTCTCGTCAGGTGTAAATCCGGCTGCAGCCTGCATGATATGGCCGTGGGGCCGGTCAACAAGGCTCTCTTTTTCACGCAGCATGATGTGATTGTTATCACCGCTGAAAAATGAGATCAGTTGACCTCCGGATATTTCACTGTGATGTCTCTCACTGCCGAAGAATCTTATAAGCTCTGCCTCATTCAGCTCCTCAGCCAGCAGGAAATCAGGCTTATTGAACAGGCTGGTAACAGGTTTCATCCAATAACCCGTATCCTCCTCAGTCAGATGCTGACGGGCCAATTCACGTAAAAGGCCGGGAATCCTGTCAAGGTCTGACAGGGAGGTGGCAGGGCGATGGTTGCGCAGAAACTTTGCCACAAAGGCGCTTTTGTGCCTCGCTCCGGCAGGCAGGTCAAACGCAACCTCCTGGAGGGCAACAACAGAGGATTCCCCGGCATATTCCCCTCCCAGCATGTCTGATACAACTCCTTCAGGGATACCTGTCTGGCGGTATGTCCGGCCGTAAAACTGCATTCCGTCTGTGCTTGCAGCGACAGCACCGTTAACGCATGCGATCATTAGCCATGGGTGGCCACCGGCCTCCGTCATGTTCTGCCGACAGCATATAACTGCACCGTAGACAGGGTCTTCAAGTATCCGCCGCTCCAGGTACTGGCTCACATAGTATTCATTTACCGGTTCGGACGCGGCAACTTTAAGGCCAACGTCCTGAACATAGATCAGATCAAGCACCCGGTCTTCATCTGAGTTATTCAGGATATCCACGCTCCACTCCCAGCTCAGGCTCTTTTCAGACAATCTCAGGAGACACTCGTATTCCAGTCCATCCCAGTTGCCGACGACCCTGAAATGATTTTTACCGGCACGAAACCTGGTATCACTGTCCGGACCCATCAGGGGCCGGTACTCAATCTGTCCGCCTCTTTTCCTCAACCAGATATTTGCAGAGGCTCCTGAATTTTTGGAAGATGTCCGAAGGCTTATCTTCAGAGGATCAGCATCAATTGAAGTTACAAGACCGTTTTTCAGATAGCCGGCTGACAGCCCGATGGAGTTACTTATTTTCATCAGCTGATCCTGATTTTAAGAATTATTCCCTTCTTGTGTTCATGACTGTATGTCAACACAATACGATTCCCAATCCGGTTAAGTCCGACATCGGTGCCACCAATATCGGCTGACCTGATATTAACTGCACTGTGACCTTCGAATACCGTTTCACCTTTAAGGTCGCGATCACCGGAGAGAGTGATGCACAGTTCTCCATCCTTCATTTCGTGGCCGAGTATATCTGAAGTAGAGTGCAGTATTTGCAATCCTTTGGTAATCTCCAGACATACCGGGGTCAGCACACTGTATAGAGCAGGCCAGATAGTTTCCTCGCCTGAGATTGGCATTTTCACATTTTCCCCGGATTTCGGGTGTGTGTAAGTGATACTACCGCTTCGCTCCTCATTGAAATAATTTGCCACAAAAAGCAAGGCTTTATCGTTGCCGGCAAAGCGTTCCCTGACTGTCAGATAATCATTATCAGACGATGCCTGTCTCAGTTTTGCTCCGGATCTTTTAAGGATAGCTTCATATACCGGCTTGTGCCCCTCTGTGTCGAACCCGATCCAGGTGCCGATGTATGTCATAATTCCCTGACCCACATTCCTAATCAAGCCGCATGGAGTGCCGTTAATGGTACGTGCAATTATATCAGCTCCGACCAATGACTCCTCCGCAAAGGTCATGATCGGATTGCTGCACTTGATGTCACGGTAACCCAGGATATCTATAAGCGGTGAATCAATGCTCTCGCTTGCTGAAGGGGACAGGTGAAGTGCATCACGCAGCACCGTGCACTTTTTCTGAGACAGTTCACGGTCAGGCATATACGGGTATATGACGGCATTACCGCCGCCGGTGATATAATCGGCTATTGTCTGCTGCGCCGGGGCATCCATCTCATCGGTGACGAAGGCCCATACCTGCTTGTAGCGGCTTAATGATGCCGCCGTAGCCCTGTTCAGATCAGCCATGTCATAATCAATGTTGAGAACCTGTAGCACCCTGAGCAATCCGTCAAAGTAAGCCGGTCTGCGTATGGCAGAGGGAACAAACCTGAGGCCGCTCCCCCCTGAAGGCCGCTCAATCTCAGTGGCGTAGGCGGGCGGGTAAAAGAGTACGCATACCTCTGCCCTTCGTTGCGCTTCAACAATTATGTCTCCTGACACTTTCAGCATCCGGCTCATTCTCTCCACCGAAGCGAATGCACTTGTTCGCTCGCCCTCAGCCGTCAGCGGAGTGAACCAGTAGAAAGTATCACCCGAGTACCCTTTTCTCTCTGCATTCCGTCCCTGTGAAAACATATAATAGTTCCATCCCGTCAGGCCGTTGGCAATACTTGCCTTATAGAACAGGTTCATCTCGCGGGGGTTCGTCACAACATGATATTCACGTGATCCGCTCTGGAACTCGGCTGCAAAAAGCGGCCCTCTTCCCTGCATAGCACCTGTTATGTCATTAACAATCCGGTCGTCATGCATGTTGCGGTATGACACGAATTCGGGAATATGATCGACTCCGAATATGATTTCACTCTTCTCATTGAAGAGATCCTCATACATGGTGTTATTGACCGGGAACTCGTAACCGTTGCCGTAGATCCAACCGGGAAGATTGTGGTAGAGGGGAACCGTAACGCCTCTCTCCCTGGCCATACCGGTCAGCATCCTCAGGTAATCACCGTAGTATCTCCTCCAGAACAGGTGCCATTCATTGTCGCGTCCCCGGTCTCCGGCTGAAGTATACGGTGTCCGACCGTCAGGCGGGAGCTCAAGGCGGTCAAAGCCGGTGTAATCTGTTCCCCATAGCTTATTCACCTCACTGATGCTTCCGAACCTCTCCATCAGCCACGAGATGAACCTGTCTCTCACGGCATTGCCATAATCTGCCTGACGGGCAAGCCAAGAGAATACTCCTATCTCATTGCATATCTGCATCATTATTACCGGGCCGCCGGAGGAGGCCTCATTCCGCCGGATCAGAGGCATTATCCTGTCATACCACAGCCCCACCTTATCAAGGTACTTCTCATTGAAGAGGCTGACCCCGTCACTCATGACCTTCATGCCACCACGGGTACGCATACGGACCTCCTCCCCGTACTTTTCAATGAACCAGTCAGGCAGACCAGCTCCTCTGAATTCGGCAAGGATAAAAGGACCCGGTTTTACAATGCATGTCAGTCCATGTTCATGGCAACTGCGGAGCCATCCTTCAAGGTCTTTTTCAGGGCATGTTGATCCGTTAAAATCAAAGATGCCCTCTTCTTCCTCGTGCCATGCCCAGGGGATATATGTACTGACTGACGTGAGGCCGGCCTTAACGGCCTCATCAAGATGCTTGTTCCAAAGTCCGCGTTCGATTCTGAAATAATGTATCTCTCCGGAATTGAGAAATACCTTTTTATCATCCTGAATAAAATTACGTCCCGTAATGCTAAATGCCATAACCGTTAATTTATTTTTGTATAACCTGCTCTCATCCCGGCTGCACTGTGCCGTCATTATTCTCCCTGTTCCTTTGTCCGAGCAGCTCTTTAATCTCAAATGACCGTTTCTCAGTAAGGGTATACCGCACAGCGAAGAAAAGAGCGAGGAGACTTAAGAGCGTAGGCAGGCCTATTTCTACAACCCTCATCATCAGCAGGGTATAGGGCGACTGCTTTTTCAGCGGCTCGATGTCCTTTTCAATCGCGGCCAACTCATTGTAAAGCATATCCGGCGCCGAACCGGGGCTCAGAGCATTGACCCTGTTATTGATAACGGATATATTCTGAGTCAGCCGTGTCGTATGCTCCCTGCTTTTCTCATGCTGCTTTGTTCTGGCCTGAAGGTGTGCCAGCAGGTCATACGAATAAATTCTGGCCTTGGTCAGCCCTGACTGCATAATTAGCGGTATCGCTGCCCTTAAAAGAGAGTCAGCCTGTGCTGGTACTGGCTGGTTCAAAGACCTATCAACGGCCTCGAGCTCCCGAAGCAATGAAGAAGTTACAGTTGAGGCATTCGACAGGACATCTTTTCTCCCGGCATCATTCTCCGCCCGCCCTGATTTCTTTTTCTCAGGTTTCTTGGCAATCTCATTATCAAGGTATGCTTTATAATCCCTTGATTCCTTGAGGGCTTCGGCGGTCTGCAACCTAACGGTCCTGAGTCCGTCCGCTGTGGCATCGCCACTGCCTTCGTAACCCTGCCAGTACTGGATTTTGCTTTGCATGTCGCGAATACTCCCCTGAAGGCTGTCAACTTTTGTGACCTGTGTCTGATCAAAAAGGGTCAGCGTGATCAGGATTCCTGCCACAAAACTGGCAAAGGCTGTCCCCAGTTTTATAAACCACCAGTAGATGGAATAATAGCTCCCTTCCGACCTGCGACCGGTTCTCAGTTCGTCCTCATCGCAAATATCTCCTACCATCGATGAACCCAGGGTAAAGAAGAAAAGCATTCCCGCAGACAGCATTATTGTCGGGATTAGCACCAGGTACGGATGCTCCGGGTTATAACATACGATCTTTGAAAGCTGTGCAACGCACATCAGCACCATGGCAATTATGAGTGTATTCCGTTTCCCCAGTTTCGGGCTTATCCAGTTCAATGGAAAGACGGCCAGCACGCCGGTGATTGCCCAGATGGTACCGTTAATGCCCAGCAGCCTGGCGCCTGCAATTTTATCACCTCCGAAAATATAAAAGATAGGTATGTAAGATCCGAGCAGGTTGACAAAGTTAAAGCCCATTGCCAGTGTAAAAATGGTCATTACCAGGTAGATGAAATTTTTGTTGGTGCCCACAATCTTCATGTCAGTCCAGAAATGTGTCTTTTCCTGTTTTGCGACCTTCACAAACCTTGGCTCCCGCAGTTTGGCAGTCCACCAGAAAGAGAGAGGTATGAGCACAGCTGCTATGAGGAGAGATACGTACCTCATTCCGTCAGCCTCATTCCCTCCGGGTCCCCTGAAGGCCTCTGTATTGGCAAGTGCAAAGAGCCACGGGGTGCTCATGGCGAAGAGGTTGCCTATGAAACTTTTGCCGCTGAACAAACGGGTCCGTTCATGAGGGTCGGTTGTCATCTCCATGCCCAGGGCTCCGTGAGGTATCTCGAAGACGGTGGTGGCGGTGAAGAACAGGAGCAGGCCAAAGAGTATGTAAACAAGCTGGAACCGCTGAAAACCAGCATCACTGGGGAAGAGGGCATGCACCGCTTCTCCCTTGGGGATCCACCACATTACAACAAAGAAGACCGCAACAGCTATGCCGCCTATCAGGAGGTAAGGCCGCCGGCGCCCCCACCGGCTCCGGGTGTTGTCAGAGAGATGGCCTACAATCGGATCGGAGAATGCATCCCACAACCTCGGGATTATCATTATGAGACCGAGCCAGAAGGCGCTCAGCCCCAGGCTTATATTGCCCATCAGGCCAACAAGCTGCCCTGCTATATTAAACAGGGCGATGGGAATTATTCCTCCCGCTGAATAGGCGGCGAGCTGACCAAAAGATATGTGATCATTGCGCCCGGCGGCCGTCAGAGTGCTCTTGTCTCTCCCTTTCATGAAAGTATTTGTTTTTAACCGTCAATAATAAATCACCAGATCCGCAGGCAACTCCCGTATAGTTATTTCCCCCGCACTGAATTCAGTGTATTCCTTCCCGTTTAACGTCATTGCGGACGGCAGTCTGCTACCGTTAAAATTCTTTATCCTGATACCCCCTGCAGGCAGCTCTGCATCGCCTGTTATGTAAAAGATATACTTGTTGTCATCCTTTTTGACAGAGTATGATATCTCCCCGTAATATGTTGGCAGATTTTCCACGGACATCCCCCCTGGCGTGTCAATCCAATCCTGATATAAAGCAGATGCAATCACAAGGGTCTGGTCATCCTCGTTTTCATATACGAACATAGACCTTACGGCATTGATGAAATCGCTTCCGCACCATGTATGAGGCATATCTCCTATAAAACCGGGGTGCCGGTAGTCATTCCACACCACCTCTGCCCAATGATTCCATCTTCCGGTTTCCGGACGCTGGTCATTGAGGAAGTATTCAATCAGTTCATGCGCCCTGTCAGGCTGGTCAAGCATGATAAACGAGCCTATCAGGCGATTTTCATACGGAGTGTAATTGACCCACACGGTTTCTCCATCCCTTCTGTCAGTGAAGAAGGTGTAGTACTTTTCAAAGGTGTTATACACCTGTGGTACGGGCATGTTGGCAAGTTCATTGCATGGAGTCAGGGCAATGGTGGTTGATGTAGCATCAAAATCGCCAAGCTCAACGCATCCCGGAATATAATCAATATTCCTGACCTTCATGGCAAGATCAAGGGAGTTGTACAGGTTTGTCCGGAAGGTGTCACGGATTGCAGCTATCCTTTCGTAATTCGCGGATTCACCCAGTATTTTCTGTATCTCTGCTGCATCCTTCAGACCCTTGATTGTAAAGAAATTATCCCAGTATGAGTGCATCGGTTTCGCGGAATAGCCCTCATGGCTGATCGACTCGGGCACCAGTCCGTAATAGGCCCTGATACTGTCATTTCCATTCCGGAAATGGTCCCCGGACCTCTCGGCAATCAGTGATTCAATGTAGTCAACTGCCCTCAGAACGTTGTCGTTTTTTGATCGCAGGAAAGCAGTGTCACCTGTGAAATTGAAATATTCACGGATGAGGTAGATCAGCTCACCGTGACTGTCATGCTCCGGCACCGGGTCAGGACCTCTGAAGTCCACAACACACGGAACCTTGCCGTTCTCAAACTGATGGGATGCATACCAGTCGATAAACTCCCTCACCTCGGTTACGATGCCCGACTTGAGCAGTGCCGAGGAGGTGAGCGCACCGTCACGGATCCAGCTTCTGTCATATGAACGTGATCCGGGCTGGATACCGGCATTATCCCTGTTTATCAGGATATATGCCAGGTTGGACCTCCACGTGTCGATAAGCCTGTCTGCCGAAGGAGGAAGATTGAACCGGATATGGTCCGTTCTATCATTCCAGTATGCTACCGGCTCCAGGAACCTTTCACGGGCCTCTGCGGTGGATCTGGGCATCGTGAGCGCCTCACTGCTTTGATACGGCATGACTGCATAAAAATCCTTTGATTCGCCGGCACCCAGATGCAATTTGTATTTTACGACCCCGCTGACCATCCCCGCCGGGTCACTTGCCTTGGGCCCGGAAGGCATCTCCCCCATGCGGATCATGTCAACGACATTGCCCTCATCAAAATTCATGGCTCCGAAGGAGTCATATTTTTCAGTGAACCGGACCGGTTTGTCGTCAACCATTATCAGTCCGTCCTTCTCCACCCTCGCCGACATGATCTTTCCGGCACCACCGGTGGTGTTCAGGAACTGGTAATACGGATTCACCTGGAACGGGCGAACCAGCAGATAAAACTCGAAATCGATCGGCTCACCGGTAATGTTCTCAAAGTAATAACCGATAAACAGCATTGAGTTTTCATTGGGAGTCCCGCCCGAGGAGACACCGGTCACAAACCTGAGTCCATGGTGTTCCCACTCAACAGAAGGGAGAAATACAAACCCGTCAGCCAGCCCCGGGAACCCCATCCCCTGATAAGGTTCCACATTGCTGTGGTTCAGGAGCACTCCTCCGATCTTCAGCATGGGCTCTATTGAGAAGTGCGCCTTTTCCGGCTCCACGGTCCCACCCTCACTGATCAGCGCCTCCTTTGTATCGCCACTGACCCCGGTGACAGTCCAGTATGTGGCTTTCTCACTGAAATATGCCGGAAAATTCCCCTCGGGGGAGTTGGCCGTAGCGTAAATGATGAAATCATTAGGGGTCAGAGTGCTCTTTACGTCAGGGAATGAGAGCTCTCTTATACCAAAATTCTTACCATTTGCCGGTGTCAGCAGGTCAATCCTCAGGTATGCAGCCTCTGCCTCCGATAGTCTGATAAAGCTGACGTCGCTGCGGTTGAGGCTAACGTGGTGAACCTCTTTCCAATTCCTTCCGTCATCGGAAAGCATAATGCTATAGGCCGACGCACGGCTGCCCTCAAGCCATTTAATGTGTAATCCTCCGAACTCTCTCCTTCCCCTGAAATCAAAGGTCAGGCTCTGTCCCTGGCTCCTTCTGCTCTTCCAGAATGTCTTATCCGACCCGTCGACTGACAGCAATGGTCCATTATGCCTGGCGGATGAGGCCGCCATCACCTCAGGCACAGGCCAGGTATCGGTCTCCGGCGGGAGTGGTTCAAATTTCAGGTCATCGATCCAAAGGGTACCCTTGCCACCCACAAAGGATGCTACGGTGAACTCTATCCTGTCTATCCTGGTCAGCTCCTGCCCGGCAGCAGGGCCCCATGCAAATTCAATATGGCGCTTTTTGATGCGGATCTTCTTCCACTCACCGGGGAAGGAATAGTTCCGGTTATTTACCCACCACACATTATTCCCGGTGCTGTCAATGAATTTTATCTCAAAGTTGTTTGAAGGCGATTCGGCCTTTAGCCAGAAGGTGAACTCAAAATTTTCAGGTAGATCGATAGGGAAAAATTTCTGTATGCCTCCGAAACCCGTTCCCTTAGTGAAGTCATAGTCAATGCGAATTGCATTTCCTGAGACGCCCGCCTCGAAGGAAAGGTTCATTACCACACCGTCAGACAGATTGTAACTCCAACCGTCCATTTTTTCAAACTCATCAAGTGTCCTTACCTGGGCGTTGCCGCCGGCAACGGTAAAAACCAGCAGTAGGGGGATGGTGAGTATTCTGCTGAGGTGGTGCTCCATTTAAGTAATGGTATTTGTCAGATTTATTCTGGCCTCTAAATTATATCACAGGTATGAGAATCCCAGCTTTTTAAGGCCTACCCGGATAACAGGATCCTTCATCACGTACNNGGATCCTTCATCACGCAATCCCATACCAGCCCGGTTCTGAAGTTTTCTATCATGATCAGCATGGGACCCTGATCAATACCTATGAAATCATCATTGACCCAGTCAGCGGTAAGGTTAAAGGAATCGTAATATCCGTATTTGCCCCAAAGCCGTTCTCCATACTTTTCATTAATCGATTTTATCGTTGGCAGCACTATTTCAGGGGCAAAGGGAAGTGATGAGAGCGGGCCGTAGGGAGCTATGGTTCCGTCATCAAAATAGTTGTAGTCCGGGCCGCTTGTCCCCCTCCCGGCATAGCCCAGGAACTCCCTGCCGTCAAAGTTGTATGTGGCAGTTGGGCCGTCGCTTGCAGTGATGCCCCAGCAGAGCGAATCATATCCCACCCACCCGTGAGGGTTGTCAATTGCATACTGTCGCTGGACGTATGTTGCACGGCGTGAATTTTCGAAGTAGTCAATCCCCTTCTTCTTCATGTAGGCGTCAGCTATGCCGCGGAAGTCAATGAAAGCCTGTGAGAACTGGTGACCGAACAATGGAGGAAAAGCCACATGAGAGAGTCCTTCGTACGGTGTCTGCCATTTATAGGAGCTTAACCATGAGTCATAGCTCTCTTCAGCATTCTCCATCCCGCTTCCGGCGGCAAGGATATACAGAAAGAGCGCTTCGTTGTAACCGCTCCAGCCCATATGGTGAAGTCCCTCCTCAGGATGCCAGCCCATGGATATCTGATTGGCATACTTCCCGGTATCAGGCATCATCATGAAATCCCATTCTATACGGCTTAGGATGATGTCAGCCTGTGAACGGATACGCCGCTCAATGTCACTGTTGAGGTTGTAATAGTTACGGGCAAAGATTATTCCCATCATTAGGAGGCCCGTATCCACAGTCGACAGTTCGCATCTCCATTCCCTGGTGCCTGTGCTCATTCGCAGGAAGTGGTAGTAGAATCCCTTGTAGCCGGTCACGGCAGTATCAGCACTCTGCACCGAATTGACGAAAAAGTCGAGGGTGTTAAGGGTTATCCGTGCCGCATCGTCACGGGTTATCCAGTTCCTCTCCACGCCAACGGCAAAAGATGGCAGCGCGAATCCGGTAGAGGCGATGCTTGCCGGCGCCCATGCCGCAGTGCGGTCCTTGACTATTCCCCATTCGGGATGATGCTCATACAGAAAGAACTGAAAAGTCTTCTCCTGGATCGAGTCAAGCATTGCCTCTTCGCCGGCTGCCAGGTTATAAATGGCCCGGCCCTTGGATGTGTAGTTGAGCTGCACCTGCCGGTTGCAGGAGACAAGCACAAGGACCGCCAGTAAGGTAAGGTATGACGTTCTCATCGATTTTCAGTAGGTAAATCCCAGTTTATCGAGCCCGGCTGTTATCTCGGGAGCCGTCATGAACAGGTCCCAGAGCAGCCCGGTACGATAGTTCTCGATCATGACAATGATCGGACCCTGGTCTATTGCCAGGTAAGAGGTGCCCCACCACCCCACGGTAGCGTTGAAGGCATCATAGAAGCCATATTCACCCCAGAGCCGGTCACCAAGCATGTAGTAGAAATGCCTGATGGCATCCGTTGATTGTTCCGGGGTATATGGCATTGATGACAGTGCTGCCGTGGGAGTGATTACACCCAGGTCATTGGTGGGTGAATGTGCGCTGTACCCCGACTGGTTATCGCTGGCAGTAAGACCCCAGCATTCACTGCTGTAACTTACATAATTGTTGGGGTTTGTCTCGCAATGCTTCCAGTTGATAAGGGAGTGGGATACGTTCTGATCCCAGTAATTAACATAAATATCATCAAGATCACGCGGATCAAGCCCCAGGAAGGAATAGTGAGTAAAGAAGAGCGGACCGCCGTAAGGCCAGCCCATCGGAAGCGTTATACCGTAATAGGAACTGCCGTTGAGAATGCCTCCGTTATTCATGTAACCGTACCTGTAAGTATCTCTGCTGATTGTATGTGTGGGTGATCCCGCGCCCAGTACATAGCAGATCAGGGTCTCATTGTAGCCACGCAGCACCATGTTCAAGTTAAACCCGTAGGTGGGAGACCAGTGCCAGTACAATGCGTTGAGCCCCTGAGTAAAAAAGTCAAATTCGACAGCCTGCCACAGTACGTTTATCCTGTTTATGAGCAGTTGCTCGGCCGGCACCCCGGAATTCATGTATTGCCTGAATGCAATCAGACCCTGTATTAGAAAGGATGTCTCCACAAGGTCACCGCCATCATCCTTCTGGCTGAACGGTACTGTTTTACCTGTTACCCCGTTGAGCCAGTGAGGCCACGCACCGTGATAGCGGTCGCATGTCTCAAGAAAATCGAGCATCTTGTCCATGTGAGCAAGCCCCTCATTCCTTGTAATAAAACCTCTCTCCATTGCAACGATCAGGGCCATAACGCCGAAGCCGGTTCCTCCGGTGGTAACCACGTCACCTGAGGTATTGCGTTCCCTGGCCATGCCACTGGCCGGATGGGCGAAGTCGTAAAAATACCTGAATGTCTGTCGCTGAACAAGATCAAGCAGCTCGTCATCTGAAATCAACGGAAACTTCAGAGACGGGTCAAGGTCTGTGATGAATGAGTTGGAGAACCCGTCGAAATTGAAATCGTTAACCCCCTTCAGAGCGCTCGAAATGATGAAAGAATATTTTTTATAATAATCAAGCGTACCCGTACTTGTGACAGTTACCCTTTTGTCACCGTTGGAGAGTGAGATGCTGAAAGGTGCCTGAAAATTGAACGAGGACTGATAATCTGTGGGATTAAGAGCCTCGGAAAAATCCACAACAATCGTTGTTGCAAGCCTGCCCACATTTCTGGGAATAGCCGGTGGCAAAAAAGACTGGCCGTTTATGGTTACCGATGTGATAACCATCTTCCCGTTGATGGTTTTAAAGGTGTATTTCACACCGGGGAAGGTCTCCCCGTTGATCCCTCTTAAAGAAGAGGTTACCTCAAGTGTGTATTCTGCATAGTGCTCCAGGTTTTGAGAGGGGGTAAGAGCCACTGTACTGTTTCCGTCCATGTATGAGAAGAGGCCTGTAACCTGGGTGACACCATTCTTTTTCAGCAGAACGCTCTTCCTGGCAGATGCAGTGTCAAGCACATTGCTGAATTCAATGACGACATTCTTGTCTACAGGGATTTCCCCGATTGTATTTTGAAGGTCAAGATAGACCGTTCCGACTTTTGCCCTTACCAGCTGGACAGTGCCGGCAGTGCCACCACCCGGGTTCTTCTCGCATGACNNCAGGGTCAGCACCAGAAGGACAACGAACCATGCACCCAATATCCTGTTCCGCATAAGATCCATTTAAGAAAAAAAAGAGGGTCCGGGCGCTTGCCGGGACCCTCCATAAATTAAATCCAAAAAACTATTACGGTTTCTCCGAATTGTACATGAGGAGAATTTCGTTCTCAGTAAGAGCCTTGTGCCAGAAACGGACGTCGTCAAGCTGACCCTTGAAATGGTTGTTGGCGGGCAATGAATAATCAGCCCATTCGTCAGTGATGGTTCTGTTGTTTCTGCCCTGAATGAACCCAAGAGCGAGCTGGTTGCCTGCGGGCAGTCCTGCATACTTCAGGCCGGTGACGCCTTTCTTAGCATCCGTCGGGGGCCACAGGTTGAAATCCATGCTCTTCATCCTCTGGCCGTTAAAGTAGAGGGTGCCGACTTTTGTCGGACCATTATATGTGTAAACCACATTTATCCAGTTATCCTTCAGTAGTGCGGTCATTTCGGCTATTGTAAGACTCCTTGCATAGGTCCATCCCATCCATCCTGTGTTCGTATTGTCAGTTGCCAGGGCAGGAAACCACATATCTTCCGATGCTGTTCCTGTAGCAAGNNCCACATGTCCTCAGAAGCTGTTCCTGTTGCAAGCTGATACTGTACGGCAAACTATGATCCGGTATAGTCGCCGAATACTTCATACTGGAAACCGTTCCAGCCGGCAAGACCCATAACAAAGTGGGCGTTGGTTTTCTCGGCTGAGTTGGTCTTCATCCAGAATGCAACGGTGAAGTTGTTGCTATTCTGAATTACATCGCCGTTGGGAATCTCAATAATGCTGGTGCTTCCGTTGAATGTGGCGGCCTTCCCTGCAGCTGCTTTCCTTGAAGCAGTGTATGTAATGCCTATTACATCCGCAGCAGCGGGATCGTAAGCGCCA
>DCSU01000101.1:0-4953 GCA_002325785.1 Bacteroidales bacterium UBA1458
CCACTTGGCCGGCTCCCAGTACTGTACCTGTGAATCCCAGAATCCTGTGGTAACAAGCATGTTCGGATACTCCTGCTCCTTCACCTGGTCATAGGGTGAGTAAGAGAGCATATAGTCATAATATTCCTGCTTGCGCGGATCGCCCCACTCATCCCATTCAAAGGTTGTGAGAGGTATGGTGGCATCAAGCATTGTGCTCACGACGTCAACGAACGGGACCTGTGCGATAATACCGTTGTAGAGTTGCGGTTCCATATTCACTATTGCTCCCATCAGGAGTCCGCCTGCACTGCCGCCCTGGGCATAGAGGTGTTCAGCAGAGGTGTATTTTTCATTTATAAGGAACCGTGCACAGTCGTTGAAGTCGGTGAAGGTGTTGATCTTCTTCAGCAGCTTGCCGTCTTCGTACCACTGTCGTCCCATCTCGCTGCCTCCCCTGATGTGGGCAAGAGCATAAACGAAACCGCGGTCAAGAAGGCTGATTATGGACGAGCGGAATGAGGGGTTGGTTGAGCTGCCGTATGAGCCGTATGAATAAAGCAGCATCGGGGCAGTGCCATCCTGAACAAATCCCTTGCGGTAGACAAGTGAAACTGGCACCATTGTACCGTCCCCTGCGGTGGCCCAGAGGCGTTTTGCCTCGTAATTGTTCTTATCGAATCCGCCGAGGACGCTATCCTGTTTCAGTAAGGTCTTCGATTTGGCTGCCATGTCGTAATCATAGACCGAGTTCGGGGTTGTCAGTGAAGAATAGCTGTACCTGAGAAGGGTTGTGGCGGCGTTTGGATTGACACTTATACCGGCAGTATAGGTCTCTTCCCCGAAATCGAGAAAATGCTCAGATCCGTCAGTAAGTGATATAATGCGAAGGTTTGTGAGTCCCTTTATCCTTTCATCGGCTACGAGGTAGTTGTCAAAGATCTCAAAGTTCTCAAGCAGCACGTCTGTCCGGTGAGGTATGACCTCTGTCCAGTTTCCCATGCCAATCTTGTTGTCAGCGCATTTCATGAGCTTGAAGTTCTTCGCTCCGTCAGCATTTGTCAGGATATAGAACTGCCCGTTAAGATGTTCAACCGAGTAAAGACGGTCAATTGTGCGAGGTTCGAAGAGAGTCACATTACCGTCAGGTTTGTCTGCCTCGATGAGGCGAACCTCTGTTGTAAGAGTCTGGCTTGAGGTGATAGTAATATATTTTTTGCTCTTTGTCTTGCCCAGGTAGACTGAAAATGTCTCATCGGTCTCATCGAACACAACCTTATCCTCGGAGACGGGGGTACCCAGAACATGCTTCATGATGGTGGCTTCCCTCAGGGTCTCGGGATCCTTCTTCACATAGAAGAGGGTCTTGCTGTCGGCTGCCCATACTCCCTGGCTGGAGGTGTTGGTTATCTCGTCAGGAAGCAGCTGGCCTGTATTCAGGTCTTTGACAAAAATGGTGTACTGCCTGCGGCTGACATAGTCAACGCCGTAGGCCAGTAAATTATTATCGGGGGAAACGGAGCCACCTCCGACGCTTGTGAAATCGTGTCCTTCAGCCAGAAGGTTGACGTCGAGCATCACCTCTGCAGTTTCCGTACCTTCCTTTCTCCGGTAGATGGCAGGGTACTCCTTGCCTTCAAAGTATTTCGTGTGATAATAATAACCGTTATCGAGGTAAGGTACAGTCTCATCATCTTCCTTGATGCGGCCTTTGATCTCTTCAAAAAGTTGCGTCTGGAACGCTTCGGTATGTTTCATCAAGGCGTCAGCGTAGTCATTCTCGGCATTGAGGTAGGCAAGGACCTTAACCGTCTGTGAATCAGGCGTTTCAGCGTTCTTCTGTTCATCACTGAGGCGAATCCAGAAGTAATCGTCGACACGTTCGTTGCCGTTATTTTCAACAACGTAAGGGATTTTCTCAGCCACAGGGGGCTGGGGTTTTTTGTCGCACGATGCCGCAAAAAGCAGCATGATGGCGGCGGAGAGAAGTAAGAGCGTTCTTTTCATGAATAGTTTATTTGTTGTTAATGTTTTGTCATATTATAAAGGTCTGAAGGATTTGCGATTTGCGATTTGCGATTTGCGAATGTCGGATTTTGAATTAATCGAAAAACGAAAATCTGAAATCGAAAATTTTTCATTCCTTTTTGCCTAATTTCTTCAGCGTAAGTTGAATCCGTTTACGTGCCAGGTCAACGCTAAGCACCCGTACAATGAGCTGTTGGTGGAGCTTGACAACCTTTGACGGGTCATCAACGTAGCGATCGGCCATCTGCGAGACATGTACCAGGCCGTCCTGCTTGACGCCGATATCTACAAACGCTCCAAACTTTGTTATGTTCGTCACTATTCCCGGCACCTCCATCCCCTCCTTCACATCCTCGAGAGTATGTATATCCGCGAAGCTGAACTCCTGTATTGATGACCGCGGGTCGCGGCCCGGTCTGGCCAGCTCGAGTATGATATCCTTCAGTGTAGGAATGCCCGCTTCGGGAGTAACGTATCTCTCAATGTTTATAGCCTTGCGTCTTGAATCATCGCTTATCAGTTCAGCCACCGTACAGCCGGCATCCTTAGCCATCCTCTCAACTATGTGATAGCTCTCAGGGTGCACTGCTGAGGCATCCAGCGGGTTAGCGGCGTTTCGTATCCTTAGGAACCCGGCAGCCTGTTCATAGGCTTTGTCGCCCATTCTCTTGACCTTCATCAATCCGGTACGCGACCTGAAGGGGCCTTTCTCCGTACGGTGATCGACTATGTTCTGTGCCAGCTTCGGGCCCAGTCCCGATACGTATGTCAGCAGGTGTGGACTGGCGGTGTTCACCTCCACTCCCACCGCGTTGACGCATGACATCACCACCTCGTCGAGGCTGGTCTGGAGCCTGGTCTGGTCGACGTCGTGCTGGTATTGTCCCACCCCTATGGATTTGGGGTCTATCTTCACCAGTTCGGCCAGGGGATCCATGAGGCGGCGGCCGATTGATACCGCGCCGCGGACAGTCACGTCTTCATCGGGGAACTCATCCCGGGCTGTCTTCGATGCTGAATATATTGATGCACCTGCTTCGCTCACCACATATATCTTAATGGCCGGTTCCGGTGGCAGGTATTGTCTTACAAACTCCTCTGTCTCGCGGCTGGCTGTGCCGTTGCCGATAGCAATAGCCTCAATGTTGAACCGGTCAATCAGGGAGAGCAATTTGCTCACGCTTCGGGCGGTCTCATTCTGTGGGGGATGGGGGAATATCACGTCATGATGGAGTAACGCCCCCTGCCTGTCGAGGCAGACCACCTTGCATCCTGTACGGAAGCCAGGGTCAAGGGCCAGTACGCTCTTCTCACCCAGGGGGGCGGAGAGCAGCAACTGGCGGAGATTGTCGGCGAAGACGCGTATGGCCTCCTCGTCGGCCTTCTCCTTGGATGTTTTTCTGAACTCAGTCTCCATTGACGGTGCGAGCAGCCGGCTCCAGCTGTCACCCACAGCCGTCCTGACCTGGCGGGCCGCGGCATTATTAGACTTTATAAACTGTTTCTCAATACTCTCAACGGCATCAGCCTCTGACGGCATGATTGTAAGCCTGAGGTAGCCTTCCTCCTCGCCGCGGCGCATCGCCAGCAGCCTGTGTGAAGGACAGCGGCGCAGCGGTTCCGACCATTCGAAGTAGTCGCTGAACTTGCTTCCCTCCTCCTCCTTGCCCTTTACAGCTTTTGAGGTAATTACGGCGTCACGATCATAGAGGCGTCTCAGTGAAGCACGCACAAGCTCGTTCTCACTGACAAGCTCTGCGATGATATCGCGTGCGCCTGCCAGGGCGGCCTCAGCAGTCGCCACCTCATCCCCGGTGTATCTGCAGGCCTCGGTTTCCGGGTCTCCCTGCTTCTGTTCAAGCAGCCACAGGGCCAGCGGCTCCAATCCCTTCTCACGTGCCATGGAGGCTCGTGTCTTTCTCTTCGGTCTGAAGGGAAGATAGATATCCTCAAGTACTGTAATTGTAAGAGCTGCGTTGATCCTGGACAGGAGTTCAGGGGTCATCTTCTCCTGCTCCTCTATTGACTTGATGACAGCCTCTCTCCTCTTGTCGAGCTCCCTTAGCCTCTCATACTCATCGCGTATCTCAGCAAGCTGCACCTCGTTAAGGCTGCCTGTGATCTCCTTGCGGTAACGGCTGATAAAGGGAATTGTAGCTCCGTCATCAAGCAGGCGCAGAGTATTCTCCACCTGCCAGTCGTGCAGCTGAAGCTTCCGTGCAATTATATTTATATGTGCTGCAGGATCCATAAATGCTACTCAACGTAAAGTACCAGACCCTTAAGATATTCGCTCTCAGGATGATAGATATTCACTGGGTGATCTGGCGGTTGACCCGTCTGGTGAAGGATCCTTACATTGCGTCCGGTGTTGGCTGCAGCAACGAAGACTGAGCGCCGGAAGTCGTCGCGACTGACCACCTGTGAGCATGAGAATGTGAAGAGTATGCCTCCCGGTTTTATCTTCTGTATTGCGATTGCATTCAGCCTCCTGTATCCCTGAAGGGCTTTGTCGAGGGCTGACTGGTGCTTTGCAAAGGCCGGGGGATCAAGGACTATCAGGTCATAGTCGTTCTTCATCTCAGCCATGAAGCTGAACGCATCGGTGGGGAATGCCTTGTGGCGCGGGTCACTGCCGAAGTTCATGCTTACGTTCTCATTGGCCATTGCGGTGGCTGATGCCGAGCTGTCTACTGTATGTACCAGGGCGGCGTTGCTCATGGCGTAAACGGAGAAGCCTCCTGTATATCCGAACATATTGAGGACATTTCGTCCCTGGCTGTATTGCCTCAGCAGGCTGCGGCTGTCGCGCTGGTCAATAAAGAACCCCGTCTTCTGCCCCTTCTCCCAATCGACCCTGAATTTGTATCCGTTCTCCTTCACAATGGCGCTGCTACCGGCGTCACCGCCGGTAAGGAATCCGTTCACCGGTCCGAGTTTTGCCAT
>DCSU01000101.1:4983-14086 GCA_002325785.1 Bacteroidales bacterium UBA1458
AGTCCTGCGATCATCTCACGGATATGCCAGAACCCGGCTGTATGTGCCTGCATGACGGCCACGCTCCCATAGATGTCAACAATCAGTCCGGGCAGGCCGTCACCCTCGCCGTGGACCAGCCTCCACACATCGGTGTCACTGCTGCCGGCAATGCCGGTATTTACCCTGTACTGCATTGCGTCGGCGAGTCGTTTTCTGAAGAATTCGCGGTCAGGATCACATTTGGTGAATGAGAAGATGCGCACAGCTATGGAGCCCGGCGACCAGTGACCCGTTGCCAGGTATGTATCGTCCGAGGCATAAACCTCAACCACGTCACCCTCGGCCGGTGAACCTTTCCTGGAGGCGATAGCGCCGGAGAAGATCCAGGGATGGAATCGTCTGACCGACTGGTCTTTCCCTATCTTGAGGGTAATACGTGCAGATGTCACTTTATGAATGAGGTTTACTTTCTTTTCCGTTGAGAGCATGGTAGATGCGTCTGCATACCCAGGCGTCTGTGGCAGCGTACAGCTGTTGCGGCTCCGTCAGTACGGGCGCATCCCAATTGGATACCTGCTGTGATTTGGATATTGAATAGCCAAGAATTATGGCTGAGAGTTTTTTCAGTCCCAACTGTTTGATGCCGTGGGCAGCAACCACGGTCTGGAGGTCTACAAACCCCGCCGGCTCAAAAGGTGCAAGCAGTCGGAGAGCCTTCACATCGTCATGGATTGCCACGCCCGTTTTTATAATATTTTCATCGGCCAGCAGGATTGTAAGTTCCGGTGGCAAGCCAATCATGTTAAGTCTGAAGAGCCAGGCACGGCTGTCGTCAGCCAGCTGGAGAAGTGAGACCTTATGCCTTTGTCCCTTTCTGAATGAGGGCCTGGTTTCGGTATCAAAGCCAAGGAGGCGTGGTCTGCCCATATCATTTATTGCATGACGGAACTTCTGCATGTCATCGACAAGGGTCACCTTCCCTTCAAACTGCAGGAGAGGCAGTTTTCTCAGTTCATCATCAGTGACACTCTCATTATAATGTCTCGTCATTGCCCGGTTGTTCATTTTGCCCCTTCTCCTCTGCCTCTGAATAGAGCACCGTATGGATGGCAGAGAGGAGATTAATAAGTTTCTTTCCCCAGAACTCCTCAAAATTCATCAGTACCTCCCACACAACGTCATTCATAACCTCTTCATTACCGCTTTTATAACCTGAAATAAAGTCTTTCAGGTTTTGGTATATATCTGTCATGCTTTCTGCAATGCTTCCGGTGTAGAGCCCGTCAGACGGGTCACCTGCAGCCAGTATGACCGGGAAGGGGTCATTGTTTCCCATTTTGGAAAGGAGGTTGTCATGCATTCTTGTCCAATCAAATTCCGTTACTGTCTTTTCACTCCCCTCCTCAAGCAAAGGCTCAAGCATGGGGAGCAGTGAGGCCCTGAGATAGATAAACGGAAGAAGCCGCTGCATGACTTTAAGTATCTCAATTCCATTAATATCCTTTGTTCCCTCCAGGTATTTGCAAAATTCGTTTGCCGAGGCGGCGAACTCAACCACCTGGCGTGAGTATATTATTTTTTCTTCTTTTTCCATTCGTTATAATTAATCGACAAAAGTATTCATTTCAGGATTAATAATGGCTCTGTGTTGATAAAAGGAGTCCCTTAAGGTTTCCAGGAGAGTTTGCGGTCATCAGTGTAGAGGAGTTTCTCATGGTCAAGGAGCCAGCGTATGACCCTGGCGCTCTTCTCCGGTGCATACTCCATGGCTGAGGCAAGCTCTTCGGGTCTCATGGGGTTTTCACCAAGAAGCTCCTTAATCTTGTCAATGACAATATCGAACTCATATTTGCTCAGATCCAGCTCATTTCTTTCCTGGCAGGTGTCACACAATCCGCACCTACCGTTTTCTTCGCCGAAATAGCCTGTAAGGAATGCCGACCTGCATCTCGTTTTGTTATCGGCATACTCGGTAATCATGGCTACTCTTTCGATGTAATTATCCTTTACCTTGAGATACAGCTCTGGGGATATGACCAGGTGGCTTCTGTCCAGTCTCTCTTCCGTGAATATGACCAGCGGGCTTTTCTTCCCCGGGATGAAGTGAATTATTCCCTGTGAGGTCAGTCTCAGGAGGTATTGATAGATAGCCTCACGTGTCATGCCTGACCTGGCGGCAAGGGTCTCTTCGTTTACAGGGACAAATTCCGAGAACATGCCGCTGTAGGTTCTCAGAAGGAGCTTTATGAAGCGGTCGTACTCCTCGTTAGCCACCTGGAACTTGTAGAGGTCATCGCGACTGACAACGAAATGGACCCTGGAGGGGTTATTAATCTCGTCGGTGAATTCGAGGTAACCCTCCTTCTGGAGGAAGTTGAGGCTGTTATATGTTTCTGTAACGGAGAACCTGAAGGCGGTAACAAACTTCCACAGGTCGAAATCGTGGACGCTGTTCTTCCCTGAGCCCACCGGCAGCTGGTAGAAGTTGCCTATTGCTTCATAGACATCCTTGATCTTTTCCACCGGTGGAAATTTGATCTTAACCGAGTCTGCCAGTTTCCTCTTTTCGTCCTGTGACCAGAGGAGCACGGCGAACGAAGGCTGTCCGTCGCGCCCCGCCCTGCCCGATTCCTGGTAATAGGCTTCGATGGAGTCAGGACAGTCCCAGTGTATGACGAAGCGCACATCGGCCTTATCTATGCCCATGCCGAAGGCGTTAGTGGCGACGATGACGCGCACCTCGCCGCTGCTCCATGCATTCTGTTTCCTGTCACGCATCTCCTGTGGCAGCCCGGCATGATAAAAATCGGCACGGATATCGTTTGCCACAAGCATCTCAGCCACCTCCTTCGATCTCTTCCTGCTGTTGACGTATATAATACCGCTGCCCTGTTCCTTCTTCAGGCTGCGCAGGACATAGGCACTTTTGTCTTCCACCTCTCTCACCACATAAGTGATATTGGTTCTTCTGAAGCTGGTCTGAAATATCCCGGGGTTCTTCAGTCTGAGCCTTGAGACAATGTCTTTCACCACCTGAGGGGTGGCTGTTGCGGTCAGGGCGAGGAACGGCACCTTATCGCCCAGGATGTCACGTATCTCCGCTATACGCAGGTATGAAGGCCTGAAATCGTATCCCCACTGGGAAATGCAGTGTGCCTCATCAACAGCCACGAGGGTGAAGTTAAATCGTGGCAGGCGTGCCCTGAAGAGAGGTGTATGCAGCCGTTCCGGGCTCACATACAGCAGATGGTAATCGCCGTAGAGGCAGTTGTCAAGTGAGATCTCGACCTCTTCGCGAGTCATCCCGCTGTGAATGGCCATAGCCTTGATATTCATTGACTTCAGGCGAGCAACCTGGTCCTTCATCAGGGCTATCAGCGGGGTGATCACGAGGCAGAGGCCCCCGCCGGCAACAGGCGGCACCTGGTAGGTAATGGATTTGCCTCCCCCTGTTGGCAGCAGGCCAATGGCATCATTACCTGATACCACCGCGTTGATGATCTCCTCCTGGAGTGGCCTGAAAGAGGTAAAGCCCCAGTAGCGCGCGAGCGTCTCCCTGTATATGTCCGGTAACATTGTCATGCAGCCTGATTAATACAAATTTAATAACTCAATCTCATTTTTAACCTTTTATTGACATTTAAGATATGCCGGTGCATGTCATTTTTTTGTAATTTTCGCCCCAAATAAACCTTGCCCGATGTCATTCTCTGAAGATAAACTGCTTTTCGAAGGACTGACCTTCGATGATGTGCTGCTTCTTCCGGCCTATTCGGAAGTTCTGCCACGCGATGTTGATCTGAGATCGAAGTTCACCCGGAACATCGTTATCAACACCCCTATTGTCTCGGCTGCGATGGATACCGTTACCGATGCCGAGCTTGCAATAGCCATTGCCCGTGAGGGAGGCATAGGCGTGATTCACAAGAACATGTCTATAGGGCAGCAGGCAGCCCAGGTCAGGAAGGTCAAGCGTGCGGAGAGCGTAATGATCTTTGACCCTGTGACCATTAATGACAACGCCACGGTGGCTGACGCGCTGGCGCTAATGAAGGAGTTCAAGATAGGCGGCATACCCGTTGTCAATGACGACGGTGCACTGGTGGGCATTGTGACGAACAGGGATCTGCGTTTTGAGACTGACTATTCACGTAGGATCAGCGAGATCATGACGCCACAGTCGAAGCTTATCACTCTGAGTCATCAGACCGATCTGGCAGCAGCGGCAGAGATACTTCAGATACACAAGATCGAGAAACTTCCCATTGTTGATGATAAGGGAAGGTTGAAGGGACTGGTTACGTATAAGGACATCACCAAGGCAAAGGACAGGCCCAACGCCTGCAAGGATGAGAAGGGACGGCTGCGGGTTGCCGCCGCCGTGGGAATAGCTCCCAACACCCTCTCAAGGGTTGAAGCCCTGGTTGGCGCTGGTGTTGACGCCATTGCCATAGACACGGCTCACGGCCATACTAAAAGTGTTGTAGAGATACTCAGGGAGATAAAGAAGATATTTCCCGGGACGGAGATCGTAGTGGGTAACATAGGCACTGCCGAAGCTGCAAAGATGCTTGTTGATGAAGGAGCCGACGCGGTTAAGGTGGGGATAGGACCCGGTTCAATTTGCACCACCAGGGTTGTCGCCGGTGTGGGTGTACCCCAGCTCTCTGCCATTTATAATGTTGCGATGGCAGTTGAAGGAAGTGGGGTGCCCGTCATTGCTGACGGAGGCATCCGTTACTCAGGAGATATTGTAAAGGCAATCGCGGCAGGAGCAGACTGTGTCATGGCAGGATCGCTCTTTGCCGGTGTGGAGGAGTCGCCCGGTGAAACAATAATCTACAACGGCAGGAAGTTCAAGACTTACCGTGGCATGGGTTCTGTTGAGGCAATGCAGATGGGATCAAAGGACAGGTACTTCCAGGATATGGAAGATGACATACACAAGCTTGTACCCGAAGGTATTACGGCGCGCGTCCCCTATAAGGGCACACTGAACGAGGTCATCTACCAGTTCCTTGGCGGACTGCGTTCAGGCATGGGTTACTGCGGTGCGCGTGACATACCGGCACTGAAGAGAGAAGGCAAATTTGTCAGGGTGACCAGTGCAGGGGTCATTGAGAGCCATCCGCATGATGTGACCATCACCCGCGAGGCGCCCAACTATAGCCGTAAGATAAACGAATATTGATAATGCTGAGATTTATCATTCCTTTGGTTTTCATTTTTTCAGTCTCATGCAGCACCACCGTACAAGAGCCTGACCGAACGGCTGTGGCCAGTGCCGGGGAGAGAGTGTTATTCCTTGACCAGATACCTGCAGGGCTGGTGATTGAAGGAATGAGTGAAGCAGACAGTATATCGGCCGTTCAGAGCTTCATCAGGCAATGGTCACGCAAGGAGCTTCTCGCCATAAGGGCCGAGGAGAACCTCACCCCCGAATACAAGGCCGAGGTGAACAGGCAGCTTGACGAGATGAGAAACAACCTCCTTATCTACCAGTATCAGCAACAGATGATCATCCAGAAGCTTGACACGGCGGTAACTGACAATGAATTGCAGGATTACTATGTTGGCAATCTGAGCACCTTTACCCTCACCTCAAACCTTGTCAGGGCTCTTTTTATCAAAGCACCGGCATCCATGCCTGAGATAGACAGGATCAAGAGACTCTACAGGTCAACTGTGCCTGATGAAATTAATGCCCTGGAGGAGCTCAGCTTAAAGTTCGGACTGAGATATGATGACTATAACGACGAATGGATACCCTTCACGCAGCTGCTGCTGGAGGTCCCGCTTGAGTCTGACAACCAGGAGCAATGGCTGGCAAGGAACAGTGCGGTGGAATTGAAGGATGACCAGTTCGTCTATTTCGTGGCTATCAGGGAGTACAAGCTCCGGAACAGTATTGCACCGTTTGACTACATAAGGGGGCAGGTGAAGACGATCATTTTGAATAACCGCAGGAATGACTTCCTGCAGAAACTTGAAGACGGTATTTACAACGAGGCACTCAGGGACAACACCCTGAAGGTCTATTAGATGAGGAAGAAAATAATGAAAGAGAGACTTATTGTTATATCTGCAATTGTGATGCTTGCCGGTTACACCGCTACCTCGCAGCAGGTTGTTGAATCGATTGTTGCCGTGGTGGGTAATGAGGTTGTCTACCTCTCCGAGATAGAGGGTCAGGTTGTTCAGCTGAAGGCTGAGAGGGACCCGACGCCTGTTGAAGAGCTCCGTTGTCGTGTCTTTGAAGACCAGCTGATACAGAAGCTCTTCCTTGACCAGGCACGGATTGACTCCATAGAGGTGTCGCCCGAGAGTGTTGAGTCAGACCTCAACAGCAGGCTGACGGAATATATCAGGCGTGCCGGCTCTGAGCAGGCTCTTGAGACATACTTTAACAAGAGCATGGCCGAGATAAAGAAAGACCTTCGTGAGATGCTTACCAACCAGTACATAGTGCAGGAGACACAGGGGACTATCGCACAGAATATTACGGTTACTCCGGACGAGATAATAAAATACTACAACAGCATCCCGAAAGACTCCCTCCCACTGGTGCCCAGGAAGGTACAACTCAGCATCATCACCGTTGAGCCGCCTGACATGGAAGCCAGTAAGGCAGAAGTGCGTCAGAGGCTGCTCGACCTGCGCAGCAGGATCATCAACGGCGAGAGTTTCAAGACTCTGGCAATACTTTACTCTGAGGATCCTGGCTCAGCCCCCAAGGGTGGTGAGACCGGCTTTACCACCAGGGGCGAACTGGCTAAACCCTATGCCGAAGCAGCGTGGGCGCTGAAGAAGGATGTGGTTTCGAAGATCGTTGAGACCGAGTTCGGGTTTCACATCATCCAGCTTATCGACAGGAAAGGCGATATGGTTAACTCACGGCATATCCTAATGAGGCCGAAGCTCTCCTCCGAGCAGACCGAATGGGCCATACTGAAACTTGACAGCATTGGCGCACTGGTGCGCACTGACAGCCTTACTTTCCAGCAGGCAGCAATGAGGTACTCATCAGATAAGGCCACCCGTGCCAACGGCGGCAAGATGGTCAATGAAAACCCGTCTGAGAGGGTCACATGGCTCACCCTCGACGAACTGCCCAGAGAGATCAATCTGGTAGTCCGTAACATGAAACTGGGAGAGATCTCAGAACCCTTCCGCACAACCGATCCCAAGGGAAATAACATCTACTGCATAGTCAGGCTTGATGATGAGATAGCACCTCACAGGGTTGACATGAAGGATGATTACAATTACCTTTCCGATGCGGCATTGAGAGACAAGCAGAACAAGACATACGAGGACTGGATTGCCGAAAAAATCAAAAGGACCTACATACGTGTCAGCGATGATTTCCGGGGCTGTAAGTTCCACTATTCCGGATGGTTCGAATAGTCAAGATACCGTTTCCGCGTCTCTTTTTTCTTCTTGCGGCTTATCTGCTTCTGCCAGGAGCCCTGTTGATTCTGCCCGGTGAGGCATCAGCTCAGCAGACCCCCGTACGCCGGAAGGTGGAGATAATCCATTCCGACTCGATGCGGTTTGATCAGATATCAGGCCGTTCACGCAACAAGCTGAACGGGAATGTGAGTCTGAAGCACAATGACCTTTTTATGGATTGTGACAGTGCCTGGTATTATGATGAGGACAACCAGGTATTCGCCTTCAGCAGGATACATATCTGGCAGGGTGATACCATGCATATCAGGGGCAAGTACCTGACCTACAACGGCGATACCGGGAAAGCTGTGATGACTGACAGCGTGGTGCTTGAGGATACTGAAATGCAGCTCTTCACTGACAAGATAGACTATGATGTCAACACCCAGGTGGCCATCTATGACAACGGCGGTCGGGTACTTAACGGTGACAACACCCTGACCAGCATCGTGGGAATTTATTATTCAAGCCAGAAGATGGTTCACTTCCGGGACAGCGTAAAGATTGTCAATCCGGATTATGTGATGAGGGCTGACACCATGCGGTACGACACCTATAATGAGATTGTCTGGTTTGCAGGGCCCACGGAGGCCGTGGGTGACAGCATCTATCTTTACTGCGAGAACGGCTGGAGTGACACCCGGAATGATGTTTCGCAGTTGATGAAGAATGCCGTGCTTGACAACCGTGAGCAAAGGATCACCGGTGACACATTATGGTATGACGAAAAGAGTGGCGAGGGTGAGGCCTTCGGTAATGTAACCATCACCGACACCACTGACAACATCACCGGCGGAGGCAAATATGCATGGTATACAAAACGGCCTGAGAACATTCTCCTTACCGGTCTCCCGTGGTTTACGATGTTCTCCGATGACGACACCCTCACTCTCAGGGCCGACACGCTAAGGGCACTCCCTGTAGCTGACACGGCAGGGATAAACCACAGGCTCCTGAAAGCCTTTTACGGATGCACCATCTTCAGCCGTGAGTTGCAGGGCCGGTGTGATTCACTCGCCTACTCCTTCCTCGATTCGGTTATCAGGCTTTATGACGACCCCATTGTATGGTCGGCTGAGAATCAGCTTACCGCAGATTCTATTGCTTTGTACACAAAGGATTCGAAGGCAGAACATATGGAACTGTACAACAACGCCTTTGTTGTCAGCGAGGTGGATACCGCCCGTTATGACCAGATAAGCGGGAAAAACCTGTCAGGTTATTTTGTTGAGAATAAGCTTCACAGGATCAAGGTCACCGGAAACGGCGAGGCAATTTATTATGTTGTTGATGGCAATGAGCTTGTGGGGGTGAACAGGGCGCGAAGTGCCACCATCGAGATATTCATTGAGGATGGCAAGATTGCTGAGATATACCAGAATCAGAGTCCCGACGGGGTAATGGATCCACCGCTTAAAAACCAGGACAGCGAGATGAGACTTGACGGCTACAGGTGGCACCCTGATTTAAGGCCGGTCAGGGGTTATGAGGCGAAACCAGAAATGGGGCCGGTTAAGGGCGCTGCAGAGAAACAGGATATTGGGCCGGTCAAGGACTATGAATTGAAACAAGCTCCGGGGGAGCTGAAGTGAGCTGACCTTAGTATTCGTCCTCGTTGAAGAAAAAATCGTCTTTAGAAGGATAGTCAGGCCAGATATCTTCAATACTT